>NZ_BAAALF010000186.1:0-15967 GCF_039528135.1 Kitasatospora nipponensis
AACCGGCCGGTGCCGCGGGGGCGATCAGCGCCGCCGCCGCTGCCGCGGCTCCGCACGGGGCCGCCTCGCCCGGGGCCGCCGCGCAGGCGTCGCTCCCGGTACCCGGGGACGGGCCGGCCGAGCACGCGCGGGCCGCGGAGGCGGACGACTCGGGCTGGGAGCTGGCGGGCCCCGCCCCGGCCCCGCAGGCCGCCGCCACCGACCAGGACACGATGGCCCTCACCACCACGGCGGTGGCCGATGCCGCCGCTGTCACCGCTGGTGCCGGCACCGCCGACGCGGTCACCGCGCCCGTCCCCGCCCAGCCGGCTCGTCCGGCGGCCGATGCCGCCGCTGTCACCGCGCTCGGGCTGCCCCGCCGGGTGCCCAGCGGCACCGGCCTGCCGGGCACCGGTGAGACGCCGACCTCCGGTCTGCGCCGGGTCGTGGTCCAGGGGGAGTCGGCGCCGGTCGACCCACGCCACGCCCTGCCGCAGCGCTCGGCGCCCGCCGCGGGGCCCGCCACCACCGCCGTTCCCGCGTCCAGCGCCTCCACCGCGTCCACCGCGCCCTCCGCCGTGGACGAGGGTGCCGGCGCACCCGCCGCGGCGGTCGGGCCCGCCGCGACCACCCCGCCCCGTCCGCGCACCTCCGCCGAGGAGTTGCGCCGCAGACTCGGCGGCTTCCAGAGCGGGCTGCGCCAGGCGGCCCGCGAGTCCGCCGAGGGACAGGACCGATGACCGGATTCGACTCCGCCCCCCAGTACCCCTTCGATCACGGGCACGGCCACGGGTACGGGCAGCAGCAGCCCGCCGCCGCGCAGCCCGCCGCCGCGCAGCCCGCCGCCGCGCAGGCGGCCACCCGCCCGGCCGGGCCGCCCGTCAGCCAGGGCGCGATGAACGTGCGCTGGCTGCTCGCCGACTTCCTGGGCACGGTGGCGGGCGTCGCGGACGCCGTCGTGGTGTCCTCCGACGGCCTGCTGCTGGCCGACGCCCAGCAGGGCGCGCGCGCCGACGAACTCTCCGCCATCGTCTCGGCGTTGACCAGCCTGGCGGGCGGGCTGGCGCGCGCCCTGGAGCACGGCCGGGTCAAGCAGACCATGGTGACCATGGACGACGGGCACCTGGTGGTGATGGCCATCAGCGACGGGTCCTGCCTCGGCGTCTACGCCACGCTCAGCTGTGACCTGGGCGTGCTCGCCTATCAGATGGCGCTGCTCGTCGAGCGCGCCGGACATGCGCTGACACCGCAGGTGCGCAGCGAGCTCCACCGGGCGATGGCCGTCCGATGAGCCCTCAGGAGGTGGGACGCATGCCCGGCACCGCCGGTAGCAGTAGCGGGACCAGCGGTATCGGCACCGGCGCGAGCGGCGGCCCGGTGCGCGGGCGGCGCAGCGACACCGTCCGTCCCGGGCAAGGGCGTTCGTCGCGGGTGCGGCCGTACGCGATCACCCGGGGCCGGACCAGGTTCGGCCGGGTGCTGTTGGTCGAGACGCTGGTCTCGGCGCTCAACCGGCCCGCCGACCCGGCGGACCGCAGTCTGCCCGAGCTGGCCGCGATCTGCGACGTCTGCCGTGGCCAGATGCGTTCGATCGCGGAGATCTCGGCGCTGCTGCGGATCCCGTTGGGCGTGGTGAAGGTGCTGGTCAGTGACCTGGCCGACCAGGGGCGGATCCGGGTGCACGGCGCCGACTCCGCCGACGAGAGCGCGCTGGACGGCGCCGGCGAGGTGGCCGGCGGGGCGAAGCGGGACCTGCTGGAAAGGGTGTTGGGTGGACTTCGCAAGCTCTGAGGCGTTGCCGCCGGGCGTCCCGCTGGTGAAGGGCACCGCCACCTCCACCAAGATCGTGGTGGCGGGCGGCTTCGGCGTCGGCAAGACCACGTTCGTCCGCTCGGTCTCCGAGATACCCCCGCTCACCACCGAGGCGGTGATGACCGAGGCGAGTGTCGGGGTGGACGACGTCACCGCGGTGCCCGCGAAGACCTCCACCACGGTGGCGATGGACTTCGGCCGGATCAGCCTGGAGTCCGACCTGGTGCTCTACCTCTTCGGCACCCCCGGGCAGGGCCGCTTCTGGTTCATGTGGGACGACCTGGTGCGCGGCGCGGTCGGCGCGGTCGTGCTCGCCGACACCCGCCGGCTGGCCGACTCGTTCCCGGCGCTGGACTACTTCGAGGGCAGCGGGCTGCCGTTCGTGGTGGCGGTCAACCAGTTCGACGGCGCCCCGGTGTACTCCCCGCAGGCGGTCCGCGACTCGCTCGCGGTGCCCGACCGGGTGCCGGTGCTGCTCTGCGACGCCCGCCGGCGCGACTCCGTCGTCGAGGTGCTGACCACCCTGGTGGAGCACGCCCTCGCCGAGGAGCCGGCCGCCAGCTACGCCTGACGCCCGGCGGCCCCCAGGTCTCAACAGTTCATCGATCCAGCACGTGAGAAGGCAGGCAGCTATGCGCAGGATACTGATCGTCGGAGCCGGGCAGGCCGGACTCCAGCTCGCGCTGGGGCTCCAGTCCAACGGCTACGACGTGACGGTGATGACCAACCGCACGGCCGACGAGGTGCGCGACGGCCGGGTGCTCTCCACCCAGTGCATGTTCGACACGGCGCTGGGCCACGAGCGGGCCCTGGGGCTGAACTTCTGGGAGGACGAGGCGCCCAGGGTCGAGGGCATCGGCGTCTCGGTGACCGGTCCCGAGTCGGCCCGGGTGATCGACTGGGTCGGCAGACTGGACGGCTACGCGCAGTCCGTCGACCAGCGGATCAAGATGGCCGGCTGGCTGGAGACCTTCGCGCAGCGCGGCGGCCAGGTCGTGGTGCACGGCGTCGCCGTCTCCGACCTGGACTACTTCTCCCGCACCTACGACCTGGTGCTGGTCGCGGCGGGCAAGGGCGAGCTGGTCACCATGTTCGGCCGCGACGCGAGTCGCTCCCCGTACGAGACGGCGCAGCGCGCGCTGGCGGTCTCCTACGTGCACGGCCTGGGCCCGCGCCCCGAGCACGACTTCGCGGCCGTGCGCTGCAACCTGGTGCCCGGCGTCGGCGAGTTGTTCGTGATCCCGGCGCTGACCGTCTCCGGTGCCTGCGACATCCTCTTCTGGGAGGGCATCCCCGGCGGCCCGCTGGACGTCTTCGGTGACGTCAAGGACCCCGCCGAGCACCTGCGGCTGACCCTGGAGCTGATGAAGACCTTCACCCCGTGGGAGTACGACCGTGCCCGCGGCGTGGAGTTGACCGACGCCGGCGCCACGCTGGCCGGCCGCTACGCCCCCGTGGTGCGCAACCCGATCGGCGAACTGCCGGGCGGTGGACTGGTGCTGGGGGTGGCCGACGTGGTGGTCGCCAACGACCCGATCACCGGCCAGGGTTCCAACAACGCCGCCAAGTGCGCCGCCGTCTACCTGGAGTCGATCCTGGCGCACGGCGACAAGCCGTTCGACCGCGACTTCCTGCAGTCCACCTTCGACCGCTACTGGGAGTCCGCCCAGCACGTCACCAAGTGGACCAACGCGATGCTCGCCCCGCCGCCGGAGCACGTGCTCAACCTGATCGGCGCCGCCGGCCAACTCCCGCCCGTCGCCCAGCGCTTCGCCAACGGGTTCGACAACCCGGCGGACTTCGAGAACTGGTTCTACGACCCGGAGAAGGCCGCCGGCTACCTGGCCTCGGTCACCCAGGGCTGAGGTTCGCCGCCGCTGACGGTCCCGCCGCCCACGGGGGTGGCGGGGCCGTCCTGCGAGGGACGGATCACCACCTGCCCGGGGGCCAAGCCGGTCAGGCGGCTGAACCGGTGGTCCTCGGGCACCTCGACGACGAGCCCGGGCAGGGCTCGCAGGGGGGAGAGGTCGAGGCCCAGGGGCGCCTTCCTGACGTTCGAGGTGAACACCAGTCGGCGCAGGCCGGGGAAGGTGGTGGCGATCGTCTCGAAGAGCTCGTCGGCGATGGAATCCAGGGTCAGGGACGTGATCGCCGGGAACGGTCCGCTGCCCTGACGGGGCGCATGGCGCAGCGCCAGCCCTCGCAGTTCGGTGAGCTCGGTGAGTTCCTCCAGGTCCTCCGGGTGTGCGCCAGTACCAAGGACGAGTTGTCGCAGGCACTGCCAACGGCCGATGCCCCGCAGGGACAGGGTGCCGGTCCGTTGCACGCCCAGGGCGAGAACAGTCACCTGTGGCAGTGCCGGGATCTCGGCCAGCCGCGTGTCGTGCGCGATGCCCAGCAGGGTGAACTGCTTCAGGCCGGGCAGGTGGCGCAGGGGAGCCAGTTCGACCACTGGCATGTTGCTGAGGCTGAGGCTCCGCAGCGGCAGGTCGGCCAGTGCGGAGAGGTCACGAAGGCGCGGGCAGTCGATGAGCGTCAGGTGGGTGGCGCGGCAGCCGCGCAGTGCCTCGAGGCTGGTCAGCCCCGCGTTTCCGGTGATCACCAGGCCGTTTCGGTCCCGCAGTCCCGGAGCTGCCGCCAGCTGCGGGCCGGTGAAGGTCCCGTCGAAGCGCAGGACCGGGAAGGTCGCCGCCGGTGGCAGGAGTTCCACCTGGGAAGCGCTTGCGGCGGTGACCAGGCCTTCGCCGGGGCAGTGCGCCAGGATCTCCCTGGCGTACTCGCCGGGGTCGACGAGGCAGGTGTTCCAGCCGTTGCCGAGCTCCTGCCACAACGCCCGGCCGGGCACGCCGCGGAAGCGCTTGAGGAACGGCAGCACCGGCTCACCGCCGACGATCAACGCGGTCCTGGCGACCAGCGCCCGCTGCCCGTCGTCAAGAGCCTGGGGATCGGGCAGCAGGTCCAGCACCATCGGCCCGCACTCGGCCAGGTGCTCCGTATGGAAGAGCGTACGTGGTGGCAGCAGCCGGGCGACCCGCTCCACCACCTGCGCCCGCACCTCCGGTGCCAGCTCGGTGACGTGCTCCAGGCAGGCGGCGGCCAGCACGTGCAGCCGGATCCGCTGGCCGCTCACCCGCTCACCGTGCGACAGCAGCCGCAGCAGCAACTGGGCGGCCTCGTCGGGGCGGGCGTGTGCCACGGCCATCCGCAGCACGTCCTCCCACTGGTCGTCCGTCGCGTGCCGGTCCAGCAGGCCGAAGTCGCGGGCCTCCACGGCGGCCTTGGCGGCCAGGTGGTCCTGGAAGGTGCGGTGGATGAAGTCGACCGTGTCGGCGCTCGGTTGGCGCAGCAGTCCGCTGCGGGCGATCAGGTGGTCGAGGATCCGTGCCGCGTCGCCCTGGGCCGCGACGTTCGGCATGGCCGGCAGCGCGCCCGCGATCTGCCGCTCGGCGTCGGTGCGGGTCGCCTCGGTCTGGCCGTTGCGCAGCATCCAGTAGGCGAGGCGTTGCAGCAGTTGGACGCTCTGCCGTTCGTCGAGCCGCACCCCCTCGGGGGCGGTGATGTCGCGCTCGGTGTCGCGGCGGACCATCAGCATCGCGAGTGCGGCCTCGTACAGCGCCATCCGGCCGCGCGGGAGGTGGCCGCGGCGGTCCCGGTTGAGCGCGCAGACCAGGGCGCAGAGCAGTGGGGTGGTGGCCAGCTGGGCGAGGTCGCGCTGGGCGCGCACGGTGTCCTGCAGCTGCTCCTCCAACGTGCCGATCCAGCAGGCCTCTTCGGGCGTTCCGGCGCCGGCCCGGGCGGCGGTGTGCCAGCGGCCGACGAAGACCGCCACGTCGCGCGCGTTCATCGGGCGGACCGTCAGCTCGCTGAACCGCTCGTCGGCCAGCCGGCCCTCCTCGACGGCCGAGGGCCGGGTGGTGACGGCGTAGAAGCAGGACGGGAAGGCGGCGATCAGCTCGCCCAACCACCGGTAGGTGCGCTCCCGTTCGGCCTGCGGGACCTCGTCCACGCCGTCCAGCAGGAGCAGCGCGCGCCCGTCCGCCAGGACCCGGTCGGCCCAGCCGGACGGCTGGGCCGCGGTGAGCGGGCACTCCAGGTGGCCCAGGAACTCCCCGGGGGCCGGCAGCGATCCGCGCCGGACCAGGGTCCGCAGCGGCAGCAGGAAGGGGACGGAGGCGTCCAGGCGGGCGAGTTCGGCGGGCAGCCGGCCTCCGGCGGTGGCCACGGCGAGCCACTGCAGCAGGGTGGTCTTCCCACTGCCGGCATGCCCCCGGACCAGCACCCGGTCGCTCCGGGCGAGGGCCTGCTCGGCCCGCTCGACGCGGAGCGGACCGGACCCGGGTCGCCCACCGTCCAGCCCCCGGCCGAACTCCGGGGTGCTGGTCAGCTCCAGGCTCAGGTAGGCGGTGTCCAGCGGCCAGCGGGCCCGCTCCGGGCGGCTGAGGTCCAGGCCGATGATGTCCAACCGGCTGTGCCGCCCGACCAGGTAGCGGCGGTAGCGCTCCTCGAACTCCCGGTCCGGGTCGGCCCCGGCGGGCCGGTCGACGGGGGAGGCGAGCTCGCGCCGCATCCGCAGCAGCGGCTCGGCCGGGGTGCGCAGCGCCTGGGCGAGGGCCAGGACGGTTCGCTCGGAGGGGACGGCGGAGCCGTTGAGCGCCTGGCTGACGGTGGTGCGGCCCAGCCGGCTGCGGGCGACCAGTTGAGTGACCGTCAGGTCGGCGAGCAGGGCCAGCTCGCGGAGCCGGTCGGCCAACACGCTCTGTCCAAGCGCTGGTTGGTCCTGTGCAGCCGTGCCGGTCACCTGGGCCCGCTTCCCGCCGTGGTCGGATGAACCTGTTCATCCTCGTACGGCTGAACAGCGGCGAACACCGGATCGGCGAGATTGGTGGCGATCCACTCGCTCGATCCGTCCACCTGCTCCACCATCCGCCCGGAGGCCGTCATGGTGCCGCTGCTCGTCCTGTTCCTGCTGCTCGCCCTGCTGGTGGGCGTGGTGCTGCCCGCTGTCTGGTCCCGCCGGCCCGAGCGGCGCACGGCCGCGCGGGCGGTGCTGCGGCTGCTGGTGCAGGCGCTGCGCCGCCCGGGCCCCTGAGGCGGGATCAGTCGTCGTCGCCGACGCGCAGCAGGAGCTTGCCGGTGGTGGTGCGGGACTCGATCAGGCGGTGCGCCTCGGCGGCCTCGGAGAGCGGCAGTTCGGCGCTGACCGGCAGCTCCACACTGCCGGCGGCGACCAGGGCGAAGGTCTCCTCGGCCAGGGCGCGCAGCTCGGCGGGGGCGCTCTGGGACAGCTGGAGGATGGAGAAGCCGGCCACCGAGCGGCCCGGGTAGAGGTCGGTCTGGCCGACCTGCCAGGGGGGCTCGCCCCCCGCGTTGCCGAAGGAGACCAGGCGCCCGAAGGGGGCGAGCGCGGCCAGGGTGCGCCGGAAGGTCTCACCGCCGACGGAGTCCAGTGCGAGGTCGATGCCGCGTCCCTCGGTGGCGCGCCCGACGCCGTCGACGAACTCGTCGCCGACGAAGACCTCGTCGTAGCCGCTGCGCAGGGCGTGCTCGACCTTCGCGGCGCCGGAGACCACCCCGAGGATCCGGCCGGCGCCGGCGAGCCTGGCCAACTGGCCGACCGCGGTGCCGACGCCGCCGGCGGCGCCGTGCACCAGGACGCTCTCGCCCGCGCGCAGCCGGCCGGCCCGGTGGAGCAGGCCGTGGGCGGTCGGCAGCACGGTCGGCAGGGTGGCGGCGATGCGCAGCGAGAGGCCGGCGGGCAGGGCGAAGACCGTGTCGGCGTCGGCCAGCGCGACCTCGGCGTAGCCGCCGGAGCCGATCAGCGCGGCCACCGGCTGGCCCACCCGCAGGCCGGTGGACTCCGCCGCGCCCGGGCCCAGGGCCCGGATCCGCCCGGAGACCTCCAGCCCGGGCAGGTACGGCAGCGAGGCGACCCGGTAGCCGACGCTACGGGCCTTGAGTTCCGCGAAGTTCACCCCGGCGTACGCGACGTCGATGCTCAGCCGGCCGGGACCGGGCTCGGGCTCGGGGACTTCGGTGAGCTTCAGGACCTCGGGGCCGCCGAATTCTTCCACCACGATCGCACGCATGACGGGTACACCTCGCTGGAGTCTTGGCCTTGGTGTTCAATGGGAAGCGAACAGTTCCGAGTGTACGTATTTCATCGAACACTCGGCAACCGGCCAGCTGAAACGGGGGAGAGCAGAAGGAGCACGGACATGACTTCCGGTCACCGCGTCGAGCCGACCCACACGCACCCCGACCAGGTGCCGGTCCAGGTGGTGTTCGCCGCGCTCGCCGACCCGGTGCGGCTGTCGATCGTCCGTGAGCTGGCGCAGTCGCCGGACTGGCTGCGGGCCTGCGGAAGCTTCGACGTCCCGGTCGGCAAGGCGGCGCTGAGCCACCACTTCGCGGTACTGCGCTCGGCCGGGGTGATCGAACAGCGCGACGCGGGCGCCAAGCGGGTCAACCGGCTGCGGCGCGCGGAACTCGACGCCCGCTTCCCGGGGTTGCTGGCGCTCGCGCTGAACGGGTGAAGGGCTGGGATGACTTCGGGGGAGACATGACGCAGCGGCGATCGGACGACGGCACGGCCGTGCGGCGCCGGGAGTCGGCGGATCTGGCGGGCTGCGTGGCGGCGCTGTCCGCCGTGCACCGGGCGGACGGCTATCCGGTGGACTGGCCGGCCGATCCGGCGCGCTGGATCCGCGACCCGGACGAGCTGGCGGCCTGGGTGGCCCTCGGCCCACCCGCCGACGGTGCCGGCCCGGCCGACCCCGGCGACCGTGCCGACCCGGGCGCCCCCGCGGGCGCGCCGGTGGTGCTGGGGCACGTCTCGCTCTGCCGCGGTGCCGCCTCCTCGGCCGGCGCGGTGTGGGCCGAGCGGTTCGGCGGCGAGGCGGACGGTACGGGCGCGGTGGCCCGGCTCTTCGTCGCCCCCGAAGCCCGCGGCGGGCGGCTCGGTGCCCGGCTGCTCGCGGCCGCGGTGGCCCAGGCCCGCGCCTGGGAGCTGCGGCCGGTGCTCGACGTGGTGACCACCGGCACCGCGGCCGTCCGGCTCTACCGGGCCCTGGGCTGGCGGCTGGTGGCGACCGTCGACCAGCACTGGTCGGCCGGGCGGACGGTGGCGGTGCACTGCTTCGCGCTCGACGACGAAGGCGGTGCCACCTTCGCCACCTCGACGCGCTAGCCGCGGGCCGGGCTCACTCGGGGCTCACGCCGTGGCGGCGGGTGCTCTCGTGGGCCTGGGCGAGCCGGCGCAGGCTCAGCAGGATCGGCTCGTACAGCACGGTGAGCGCGACGGCCGCCTCGATCTGCTCCAGTGGGGCCTGGTACTCCTGCACCATGTCCAGGTCGTGCACGGCCAGTTGGGCGGCCTGCCGGGCGTACGGCGCCAGGTGCGCGTGGTCGTACGGGTAGCCGAGCCGGGCCAGCATGGCCAGCGCCGCGACCAGGGTGCGGTACGGCCCCGGCGGGACCTCGTCGCACGTCTCCCAGCCCAGCGTCCTCAGCAGGCCCTCGGCCTCGCGCCGCGCGGCGTGCGTCGCCTGGTCGTCCTCGTCGGGCTGCGGCTCGGGCGGCAGTGACCCGACGGCCAGGCCCAGGCGGGTGTTCTGGTCGAGGCTCTCGTCGTGGATGGCGGTCAGCACCTCGCGGGCGGTGGCGACCGGCACCCGGCCGATCTGGATCAGCGCCCGCACCAGCCGCAGCCGGCGCAGGTGCTCCTCGCCGTACTCGGCCTGCTTGGCGCTCACCAGCGTGCCGGGCGGCAGGAGTTGCTCGCGCAGGTAGTACTTGATCGTCGCGGTGGAGAGCCCGCTGCGCTCGCTCAGTTCGGCCAGTCGCATCCTCTTGCGCCCTTCCCTGGGATAGTGCCACTATCTTAATAGGATAGTGCAGCTACCCAATAAGGGCGGCTGCTCGGGCTCGTCGAGGAGGCTTTTCGCCATGGGTGCCACACCGCTCCAGGGCCGGACCACCGCCGATCACCAGGGCGGGGTCGTCGTCTTCCACATCGGGATGCGGATCAACCGGTTCCGCGCGCTGCGCAGTTGGTGGCCGGTCGCGGCCGCGATGCCGCAGATGCTCGCGGAGCTGGAGAAGGACCCGCAGAGCGGGCTGCTCGGCCACCGGACGCGGCTGGGGTTCCCCCGGGTGATCGAGTCCGTCCAGTACTGGGAGTCCCAGGAGAAGCTGCTCGCCTACGCCGCCGACCAGAGCCGACAGCACCGGCCGGCCTGGGCCGCGTTCAACCGCCGGGCCCGGGAGGCGCAGGGCGGTGTCGGCATCTTCCACGAGACCTTCGTGGTGCCGGCCGGCAGCTACGAGAGCATCTACGTCGCCATGCCGCCGTACGGCCTGGCCGCGGCGAGCGGCGTGGTCCCGGTGGGGCGGCGCGGCGAGACGGCCCGCGAGCGACTGGAGAGCGGGCCGCGGTCGTAGCGGGTGGGGCAGGGGCGGTGGTGTGGGGAGCAGGGGTGCGCGCCGGGGCGGGCGGGGTGGTCGCTTGTACGCTGCCGATCATGATCATCACACCCGACCCGACGGCCCCGCCGGGCCCCGCGACCGCCGACGACGTCCTGGCGGCGGTACGCGCGGCGCTGACCGTGCTGGCCCAGGCGCCGGCGGACGCCGCCACCTGGCAGCTGCCGGCCCACGCGCTGGACTGGACCCGCTGGGAGACGATCGAGCACACGGCCGACGGCCTGCTCGCCTATGCGGCCCAACTCGCCCCGGGCACGCCGCCGCTGGACGGCTACGTGCCGCTGCGCTGGCAGCGCGACCGGCCGCAGGGACCGCCGAACGCCATCGGCGTCGACCCGGCGGCGGGCGCCCCGGGCCTGCTGCAGGTGCTGGAGGTCGCCGCGGTGCTGCTGGCCGCCCTGCTCCGCACGCTGCCGCCGCAGGTTCGGGCGTTCCACGCCTACGGGGTCGCGGACCCCGGGGGCTTCGCCGCGATGGGGGTGGTGGAGATCCTGGCGCACACCCAGGACGTGGCCGCGGCCTTCGGGCTCGTCTGGGAGCCGCCGGCCGATCTCTGCGACCGGGCGCTGACCCGGCTCTTCCCGCAGGCGCCGACCGGGACCGACCGCTGGGCCACCCTGCTCTGGGCGACCGGCCGGGGGGAGCTGCCGGGCCACCCGAAGGTCGACTTCGAGCGCTGGCAGAGCGCACCCCCGGCGGGTGCGGAGTCCTGAGTCCGAGATCGACGTCGACGTCGACGTCGAGATCGGCTCTGGACAGATAGCTCTTATGGAGAGCTAAAATTACGGTATGCCCGAACCCGTCTTCACCGATGACCTGGCCGCCGCCCTGGCGGGCACCCAGCGGCTGATCCGCAGACGGCTGCGCCAGGGGCTGACCGGGCCGCGCCTGCGCGGTGCGCAGGTGGAGCTGCTGCGCCTGGTGGCGGCCAACCCCGGCCTGCGGGTCTCGGCCGCCGCCAAGGAGCTCTGCCTGGCCGGCAACTCGGTCTCCACCCTGGTCAACCAGCTGGTGGCGGCCGGTCTGCTGCACCGCGAGGTGGATCCCGCCGACCGCCGGGCCGCGCTGCTGCTGCCCACCCCCGAGGCCGCCGAACGGCTGGCCGCCTGGGAGGCGAACCGCAACGCGCTGGTGCGCGAGCAGGTCGAGGGGCTCAGCGCCGTGGACCAGGCGGCGCTGGCCGCCGCGCTGCCGGCGCTGCGCCGGCTGGCCGCCGGCCTGCGGGGCCAGGACGAGGGGGAGGACTGATGGACCGCGGTACACCCACCACCCCGCCTGCACCTGCATCTGCACCCGCAGCGGCAGCGGCTCAGGACCGGGTGACCGTCGCCGAGGCGGTGGTCTGCCAGGGTCTGGAGTACTCCTTCGGCCGCGCCAAGGGCGGATCGGCGAAGGGCGGCTCGGCCAAGGGTGCTGCCGGCAAGGCCGGCTCCGTTCCGACGAAGGCGGTCGACGGGCTGGACCTCGCGGTGCACACCGGCGAGGTGTTCGGCCTGCTCGGCCCCAACGGCGCGGGCAAGACCACGACGATCCGGGCGATCACCACCCTGCTGCCGGTCCCGGCCGGCATGGTCCGGGTCTTCGGCCACGACACCGCCAAGCGCCGGATGGAGGTGCGCCGGCTGCTCGGCTACGTGCCGCAGCAGCTCTCCGCCGAGGCGGGCCTGACCGGCCGCGAGAACGTCTCGCTCTTCGCGCGGGTCTTCGACGTGCCGGGCCGCGAGCGGGCCGAGCGGGTCGCCCAGGCGCTCGCCGCGGTCGACCTCTCGGACGTCGCCGACCGGCTGGCCGGCACCTACTCGGGCGGCATGGTGCGCCGCCTGGAGCTGGCCCAGGCCCTGGTGAGCGCGCCGCGCCTGCTGGTGCTGGACGAGCCGACCATCGGGCTGGACCCGATCGCGCGCACCAGCGTCTGGGAGTGCATCGACGCGGTCCGCGCCGCGACCGGGATGACCGTTTTGGTGACCACCCACTACATGGACGAGGCCGAGCAGTACTGCGACCGGGTGGCCCTGATGGACCGCGGCCGGATCCGCGCACTGGGCACCCCCGAGGAGCTCAAGGCCCAGGTGCGCGAGCAGGATCCGCGGCTGGAGCGACCCACCCTGGACGACGTCTTCCGGCACTTCGCCGGCCGCAACCTCGCCCACGACAACGGTCCGGAAGGAGAGTTCAACGATGTCCGCCGTACCCGCCGCACCGCTTCCCGCGTCGGCTGACGACCGCGAGGCGCCCGCCGCGCCGTCCGCTGCCGGGCCCGCCGGCGCGCTCGCGCCGGTCCGGCCACTGCCGGACTTCGGCCTGCTGCTGGTGCCGCCGCGTGCCAGGACGGGCTGGCGCCTGGTGCCCGCCCGGGTGCTGGCGATGTGCGCCGTCGAGCTGCAGAAGCTGCGCCACGACCGCACCGAGCTCTACACCCGCGCGGTCCAGCCGGCGCTGTGGCTGCTGATCTTCGGCGAGACCTTCACCCGGCTGCGGGCCATCCCGACCGGCGGCATCCCCTACCTGGACTACCTCGCGCCCGGCATCATCGCGCAGTCCGCGATGTTCATCGCGATCTTCTACGGCATCATGATCATCTGGGAGCGCGACTCCGGGGTGCTCACCAAGCTGTTGGTCACCCCGACCCCACGGGCCGCACTGGTGACCGGCAAGGCGTTCGCCGCCGGCGTGAAGGCGGTCATCCAGGCGGTCGTGGTGGTGCTGATCGCGGCGCTGCTGGGGGTGGCGATGACCTGGAACCCGCTGCGCCTGCTGGGCGTGGCGGTGGTCGTCCTGCTCGGCTCGGCCTTCTTCTCCTGTCTCTCCATGACGATCGCCGGGATCGTGCTGACCCGCGACCGCCTGATGGGCATCGGCCAGGCCATCACCATGCCGCTCTTCTTCGGCTCCAACGCCCTCTACCCGGTGAGCCTGATGCCGGGCTGGCTGCAGGCGGTCAGCAAGGCCAACCCGCTGAGTTACCAAGTGGACGCGCTACGCGGCCTGTTGATCGGCACCCCGGCCCACCTCCCGCTGGACTTCGGCGTCCTGGCCTTCTCCACGGTCCTGGGCATCATCGCCGCCTCCGCGTTGCTGGGCCGGCTCGCGAAGTAGGACCGTCATCGCAGGACCGTGATCGGCCTCACAGGGAACGCCTGACCGACCGAGCCCCTCCTCCAGGCGACCACCCGGTACACCTCCGTACCGGCCGACACCCCTGGAGGCCCGCTGTGAAGCCCTACGCCCGCGCCGCCCTGTGGACGGCCCTCGCCGTCCAGGCGATCTGGTTCGTCACGCAGGGGAGCGACGCGTTCGGAGTCTGTGTGCTGGTGGCGCTCGGCGCCTTCGCCGCGCTGTCCGGCCGGCATCCAGGGACGGGCGTCGCCGTCCGCGTCCTGATGGCGGCCGACTTCCTGCTCTCGGTCGGCGCCCGGTTCGGCGCTTTCGGCGGGCCGGACACGCCGGGCGTGACGTGGGGCGACTTCGCCCACTTCACCTCGTACACCCGGCAGGTCGCCTCGTTCCTGCCGGCGGCGCTGGCGCCGGTCCTCGCGGTGCTGGCCACCATCGCCGAACTCGGCTTCGCGCTGGCCCTGTTGTCCGGGTTCCAGCTGCGACACGCGGCCCGTGGCGCCGCCTGTCTCCTGGCGTCCTTCGGGATCTCGATGACCATCTCGCTGCCGGTCGCCGACCAGTTCCACTACTGCGTGTTCGCCCTGGCCGCCGCCATGCTCGCCCTGTCCACCGTCGACCGCCACCCGCTGAGCCTCGACAACGCGCTCACCCGCGCCCGCGCCCGACGCGAAGCGAACCCTGTCGGCCGCACCCTGCCCTGTGGCAAGATCACCTGATGCTAAAGCTCCTGGGTTTCATCATCGACTGCCCGGACCCGATGAAGCTTGCGGCGTTCTACTCCGAGCTGACCGGCCGCCCCGTCATGGAGGGCAGCCACGACGACTGGGCCGGCATCACCTTCGGCGAGGTCGACCTGGCCTTCCAGCGGGTGGAGGAGTACCGCCCTCCCACCTGGCCCGAGGACGAACACCCCAAGCAGTACCACCTCGACTTCGAAGTGGACGAGATCGAGCCCGAACAGCGCCGCGTCATCGAGCTCGGCGCGACCCTGCAGAAGGACTGCATCGGACCCGAGGGCTACGGCTGGCAGGTCTACACCGACCCGGTCGGTCACCCCTTCTGCCTCTGCCGCCACCAAGGGGTCACGTGGACCGACAACGGGTTGGAGTGGCCCTGAGGGTGCGTCCGACAGTCCTTCCGACCTGCGCGGAACAGGTCCAGTGACGCCACGTCAGGGGCGGCGCCCGGCGGCGCCAGTCGCGGGTGGCGGCGATCTCGCCGTCGAACCAGGTCAGGCCGCCGGGGCGGTGGATCGTCAGCCGGGCGCTACGAGGCCGTTGGCGATCCGGGAGAGTTCCTGATCACTCAGCTGGTTCGGCGATGTCGTCGACACGGAGTACTGGTACTTCCCGTCGAACCAGGAGAGCGTCCTGACCGTGTTCGCTGATCCGCTTTGGGAATTACTGAACGAGGCAGGGTGTCCGTGGACGTCGATCTGGTCGGTGCCGGCAGTGGCACCCCCGCTTCCTATTGTCTGGGTGATAAGGAGTGGGGCCGGGCCGCCGTTCGATCCGTTGCGAAACGCACGCGTGTACTGCGGGGACGCGTCCTGGGCCTTGACCAGCCCGTACATGTACCGGTTGGGCTTGGTGTCTTCCTGGTAGCGCGAAGGCAGGTAGTCGGGCTCGGCCAGGTTTTGGGCGGGGAAGATCTGGACGGATTTCCCGGTGACGGCATCGACAATCGGGCGGTCCCCGAGCGCGGTGTCCAGCTTGGTGGAGATGCGTGCAGTCCCGCCGTCGCCGTCGCAGCCGACACCAGGTCCTGAGAAGTCCTTCTGACGCAGGAGCAGTGCGACGTGGTCCGCCGATTCGCGTGCCACGAGGTCGGGCCGGTAGTTGCAGGGGCCCCAGTCGGCGGTGAGCGTGATGGTGCGGTCGTCCGCTCCCAGCAGTGTCTCGCCGGCCACCGTGCTGTCGATCGTGTGGAAGGGGCCGCGATTGTCGCCCCAGACGAAGAATGACAGCAAGGTGAGGACGACGACAGCCAGTGCGGCGAACTGCAGCTTCGGCTTGCGCGGCAGGCGTCCTGCCCATCCGAGCAACCTGTGCAAGGCCCCTCCCGGGGTTTGGGAATGTGATCTCGACTACTACAGGGATCCGGTAGTGGCCAGTAGTCAGCGTAGGTCTGCTGTTCGACCGATCCGTCGCGGCTTGGTTCCGTAATCCCCGGACCCGCGCTCGACCCCTCCCGACTGGATCGGAGCGGAGCGCTCCGACGGGGTGGCCGGTCTGCGGCCACCCCGTGGTCTGTCCGCCGATCGTCGGCAGTCGCTCGTCAGGCCTCGCTCGTCAGGCGTTGCAGGTGACCTGCGCGCTGGAGTGCCAGAGGGTCGGGGTGAGCAGGGTGGCGATCGGACCGTGCGTCAGCGAGCACTGGGTCGCGGTGGTGTAGCCCGCTGCCGCGGCCTGGGCGTAGGCGCTGTTGACGGCGGTGATGTTCGAGACGGCGGGGTTGCTGGCGAACGTGCTGCCGACGAAGACGGCGTGGCCGGTGACGGCGGCCTGGGCGCCGGCCGGCAGGGCGCCGACGGTCAGCAGGAGGGCGCCGGCGGCAAGGGTGGTTCCGAGTGCGCGCT
>NZ_BAAALF010000187.1:0-13641 GCF_039528135.1 Kitasatospora nipponensis
TCCGAGCGCTCGCCGATCGCCGCCCTGGTGACCGAGATGCTGGAGGACATCCAGCACCCCTGAACCCCCGCCCCCCGTGCCCCCAACCCCCGTGCCCCCAACCCCCGTGCCCCCAACCCCCGTTCCCCCCGCCCCGGTTAGGCGCTCGCCATGACCGCGGTCGGGTCCTGGTACACGGTGTCCAGGGCGAGGAGCGCTCCGCCCCGCGCGGTGCCGGCCAGGCCCAGCTGCGACAGGACGATCTCGCAGCCGCCGAGGTCGGGGGCCATCGTCAGGTCGCGGACCTGGGTGGTGACGGTGTCGATGAGGTGCTCGCCGAAGTAGGCGAAGTGGCCGCCCAGGACGAGCAGACGTGGGTTGAGGATGTCGGCGAGCAGGGCCAGGCCGGGGGCGAGGTGGTCGGCGATCCGGCCCAGCGCGTCGAGGGTGCGGGGGTCGCCGGCGTGGGCGCGGTCGCGCAGTTCGGCCAGTCGCCGGTCGAGGTCGATGGTGGGGTCGCGGACGGTGTCGCCGGGTTCGGCGGCGTAGCGCAGCAGGGCGTCGCGGCCGATGGTGGTCTCCCAGCAGCCGCGCCGTCCGCAGGCGCAGGGCTGGTCGGAGGGGACCAGGCGCAGGTGGCCGACCTCGCCGGCGTAGGCGCCGGTGCCGCGCAGCAGGCGGCCGCCGGCGATGATGCCGACGCCGACGCCGGTCTGGCCGGTGACGTAGACCAGGTCGCGGACGTTGTCGGCGGAGGTGAGGACGTACTCGGCCAGGGCGCCGAGTTTGGCGTCGTTCTCCAGGTGCAGCTCGGGGGTCAGGGGGCCGAGCCGCTCGCGCAGGCCGGCCAGCGCCGCGACCTCCCGCCAGCCGATGTTGGAGGCGTACTTGACGATCCCGGCGTCCATGTCGACGGCGCCGGGGGTGGCCAGGGTGACGCCGACGACGTTCCCGCCCTGGGCGCGCAGCGCGGCGGTGCCCTCGGTGACCAGTTGGGCGATGGCGTCGAGGGCGGCCTCGGGGCCCACGGCGCGCACGTCGAGCGGGGTGCGGCGCTCGAAGGTGACCTCGCCGCGCAGGTTGAGCGCGAGCAGGCTGATGTAGTCCACGTTGACCTCGGCGCCCAGGCCGTGGATGCCGCCGCCGTCGACCTCGACGGCCTGGCCGGGCCGGCCCACCGCGCCGCGGTCGCGTTCGGCCTCGCCCTCGCGGACCAGGCCGCCGTCCAGGAGTTCGGCGATCAGGTGCGAGACGGTGGCCTTGGGCAGGCCGGTGTCCTCGGCGATCCTGGCCCGGGAGCGTGGGCCCTCGTCCCGTAGCAGTCGCAGCACCATGCTCAGATTCGCCCGCCGGGAGGCGGACCGGTCCCGAGCGACGGCCGGGCGTGCCATGGCCAGGTCGCGTACCCCGGACCCCTGCAGTGCCTGCTTCACCAACCTGCTCCTCTCATCTGCCGGACACAGCCTATTGACTTGCCCCGTGTTAGTTCAAACAATAGCCGAACGAATTCGACCTGTTCACCTCGTTGAGCCTGTTCGATCCACTGGTCTTCCCCCCAGCGACCCCCAGGAGACGTCCATGAAGGCAAGAACCCACACGCTGGCCGCCGCGATCGCGGCCCTCACGGCGGTGGCCGCCGTGGCCGGCTGCTCCTCGTCCGGCTCCGGCGGCTCCGGCGCCAAGGACGCGGCCGGCGGCGTGGTGCAGCTGGAGTTCTGGGGCTGGGCGCCGGGCTACGACCAGTCGGTGGCCCTGTTCAACCAGACCCACCCGAACATCCGGGTCACCTTCGACAAGACCGCCTCCGGCTCCAAGGGCGGCTACACGAAGATGCTCACCGCCGCCAAGGCCGGCAACGCGCCGTGCCTGGGGCAGGTCGGCTACGAGACGCTGCCGAGCTTCGCGGCGGCGGGCGCGCTGAGCGACGTCGGCAAGTTCGCCGCGGACGCCAAGTCGCAGTTCGCGGACTGGACCTGGAAGCAGGTCACGATCGGCGGCGCGACCTACGGCATACCGGTGGACACCGCGCCGATGGCCCTGATGTACCGCAAGGACCTCTTCGCGAAGTACGGCATCACCGCCCCGCCGGTCACCTGGGACGAGTACGCGGCCGACGCCGCCAAGGTGCACGCCGCCGACCCGAGCGTCTACCTGGGGGACCTGGGCAACGACGCCTACAACTACGCGGGCCTGGCCTGGCAGGCCGGCGCGGGCTGGTTCGGCACCTCGGGCGACCAGTGGAAGGTCAGCGTCGACAGCGCCGGCAACCAGAAGGTGGCCGGCTACTGGCAGGGCCTGCTCGACAGGAAGCTCCTCAAGACCGACCCGAGCTACGACCCCTCGCTCTACGCCGACATGGCGGCCGGCAAGGTCCTCTCCGACGTCAACGCGGTCTGGGACGCGCCGATCATCGCCAGCAGCGTCAAGGACGGCGCCGGCCAGTGGGCGGTCGCGCCGATGCCGGTCTGGGACGCGGCGAACCCGGTGTACGGCAACGACGGCGGCTCCGCCACCGCGGTGCTCAAGGGCTGCGCCCACCCCAAGGAGGCCACCGAGTTCGCCACCTGGATGAGCACCGACGCGAGCAGCGTCCACAACCTGATCACCGTCACCGGCATCTACCCGGCCGCCACCTCGGCCCTGTCCAACCCGGCGCTGACCACCCCCGACCCCTTCTACGGCGGCCAGACCATCTTCGACGTCTTCAAGGCCGAGACCGCCCACATCAACACCGACTGGCAGTGGGGGCCGACCATGACCCAGACCGCCACCGACCTCGGCGACGGTCTCGGCCAGGCCGGCACCGGCGGCACCACCCTGCCCACCGTGCTCACCACCGTGCAGACCAAGACCGTGGCCGGCATGAAGCAGCAGGGCCTGAGCGTCTCGGGCTGACCGGCTCCTCCCGATCCGCCGCCGCGCCACCGTGCGGCGCCGGGTCAGCACACCCAGGCACCGAGCACCGAAAGGCAGTACTCGTATGATCACCGCTCTCCAAGGGCGGGCAGCCGGCAGGACCACGGCCGTCGGCGCGCGCCGCACCGGCCGACGCCGTCGCGGACGGCCCGTCGTCCTCTTCCTCGCCCCGTTCCTGGTGCCGTTCACGGCGCTCTACCTGGCCCCGATCGGCTACACGATCTACCAGAGCCTGTTCCGGATGCACCGCTCGGGCCTGGGCCTGACCGCCCCCACCCAGGTCTTCACCGGCCTGTCCAACTACGCCACCGCACTGGGCGACGCGGACTTCCGCGGCTCGCTGCTGCGGGTGCTGCTCATCGGCGCGGTCCAGGTCCCGGTCATGCTCCTGCTGGCCCTGGGCCTGGCCCTGCTGCTGGACGCCCGGTCGACGCTGTTCAAGCGCTTCTTCCGCCTCGCGTTCTTCCTGCCCTACGCCCTGCCCGGCGTGGTCGGCGCGATCATGTGGTCCTACCTGGTGGCCCCCGGCCTGAGCCCGATCACCGCCGCCGCCCACCACCTGGGCCTGCACCTGGACCTCACCTCGAACGCCCTGCTGGCCCCCACCATCGGCAACATGCTCACCTGGGGCTGGACCGGCTACAACATGCTCATCATCCACTCCGCCCTGCAGGCCATCCCCGCCGAACTCAGCGAGGCCGCCACCATGGACGGCTGCTCCGCCTTCGCCATCGCCTGGCGCATCAAGGTCCCGCTCGTGCGACCCGCCCTGGTGCTGACCACCGTCTTCTCCATCATCGGCACCGCCCAGCTCTACAACGAGCCGGCCATCCTGCACAACGTGGCCCCCAACCTGTCCAGCACCTACACCCCCATCTACGCCGCCTACGACGCGGTCAACGCCAACAACTTCAACGCCGCCGCCACCGAGTCCGTGATCCTCGCCCTGCTCGCCTTCGTCCTCTCCTTCGGCTTCCTCAAGCTCGTCCAGCGCCGTGGAGGTGCCCTGTGAGTGCCACCTCCACCCCCAACACCCGCCCCCCGCTCTCGCGTTGGCTGGTCCTGGGCGTCCTGCTCGTCGCCTCCCTGTACTTCCTCGCCCCCGTCTGGTGGCTGCTGGTCTCCACCACCAAGACCAACACCGACCTGTTCACCGGCAACGGCTTCTGGTTCGCGCACTTCGCCCTGGTCGACAACGTCCACCAGGTCTTCGCCCAACAGGGCGGCATCTACTGGCAGTGGCTCGCCAACAGCGCCCTGTACGCGGTGGGCGGCGCGGGCGTCAGCACCCTGATCGCCGCGCTCGCCGGCTACACGCTGGCCAAGTACCGGTTCCGCGGACGGGAGTTCACCTTCAACTCGGTCCTCGCCGCCGTCCTGGTCCCGCAGCCCCTGCTCGCCGTCCCGCTCTACCTGATGTTCTCCGGCGTGCACCTGGTCAACACCTACTGGGCCGTCCTGCTGCCCAGCATGGTCAGCCCCTTCGGGGTCTACCTGGCCCGCATCTACGCCGGCGCCTCCGTGCCGGACGAGATCATCGAAGCCGGACGGATCGACGGCGCGGGCGAGTTCCGGATCTTCGCCACCATCGCCCTGCGCGTGATGTCCCCGGCCCTGGTGACGATCTTCCTCTTCCAGTTCGTCGCGATCTGGACCAACTACCTGCTGCCGGTGCTGATGCTCGCCAACGACCACCTGCAACCGGTCACCGTCGGCATCGTCGGCTGGCAGTCGCAGCGCGGCATCGGCCCCACCGCCGTGCCCTTCAACATCGTCATCACCGCGGCCGCGATCTCCGCGATCCCCCTGGTCGTCCTCTTCCTGTCCCTACAACGCTTCTGGCGCTCCGGCCTGGTCGCCGGCAGCACCAAGTAGGAGGCCCGGCGTGCCCGCCAAGTACCACCTGCGTTTCCAGCTCCACCCCACCGCGGAGGCCGCCGACCAGGCAGCGGAGCTGGCCAAGTTCTGCGGCGAGGCCGGTGTCACCGAGGTGGTGCTGCTGCTCGGGGCCGAGGAGCTCTACGCGGGCCATCCGACCGGTCCGGCCGAGGACCTGCTCTTCGAGACTGCGGCGACCGCGACGGGGATCCTGCGCGAGGCGGGCCTGGAGGTCAGCCTCAACCCGTGGGTCACCGCCGGCCATGCCGACCGTGGCCGCGCCGACCGGCTCGGCTTCGCCCCGATGGTCGATCCGCACGGCAACGTCGCCGCCGCGCAGGCCTCGTTCGCCTGCCCGCGCTGGCGCGCCTGGCTCGCCGCCCAGTACGCCCGCTACGCCACCCTGGACCTGCGGGTCCTGTGGCTGGAGGACGACTTCCGCTACCACAACCACGCCCCGCTGCACTGGGGCGGCGGCTTCGAGCCGTTGATGCTGGAGCGCTTCGCGGCGGTGGTGGGCAAGCCGGTCACCCGGGAGCGGCTGGTGACCGCGATCACCTCCCCGGGCGAGCCCCACCCGTGGCGTGCGCTGCTCCAGCAGGTCTGGCGCACCGCCCAGTTGGAGACCGCCGAGCTGGTGGCGAAGGCGGTCGGCGAGGCCGCCGGGGGCAGGGTGCAGCTGGGACTGATGAGCTCCGAGCTCGGCGTCCACTCGGTGGAGGGCCGCGACTGGCCGGCGCTGTTCGACGCGCTGAGCATCGGGGGCAAGGTCGCCCACCGCCCGCACTTCGCCCGCTACAGCGATGCGCCGGGACGCGAACTCAGCTTCTCGGTCTGGATGCTGGAGGCCCAGCGCGCCCTGCGCCCGCCGTACGTCACCAGCGAGCCCGAGCTCGAGAACTGGCCGCACACCGCCTGGTCCAAGTCCGACACCCAGACCTGGTCCGAGCTGGTCGCCGCCCAACTCGCGGGATCCGACGCGTTGTTCCTCAACGTCCATCCCATGCAGTCCGGCCGCGCCCAGCGCTTCCCGCGCGTCTGCGACCTGCTGCGCCGCTCCCGCCCCGCCCTCGACTGGATCGCCGAGCGGGCGCCGCGGCGCCCGCGCACCCACGGGGTGGGCCTGCCGATGCCCCAGCACGCGGCCGCCCAGGTGCGGACCCGGGCCGGCGGCGACCTCGCGGAGCTCACCGTCGACGCCGGCGCCACCGCCGACTTCCTGCTGCGCTACGGCGTCCCGGTCACCGCCGGCGAGGCGCCGGTGCAGGCGCTGTTCGGCCAAGCCGCCTGGGCCCTGGGCGACTTCGAGGTCGAGCGGATGCTGGCCGGTGGGCTGCTGCTGGACGGCGTGGCCGCCGAGGCGCTGTTCCGGCGCGGCTTCGGACGCCTGATCGGGCTCAGCGGCTGCGAGCTGGTCGACCGTGAGGCCACCGGTCCCGTGGGCCCGTACGCCCTGGAGCACGTGGCGGACCCGGAGGCGTACCTGAGCGTGAACGGCCAGCCCGCGCTGGCCCGTCTGACGCCGGTCCCCGAGGCCAGGATCTGGAGCAACGTCCTCACCCCGGACCAGCAGACGTGGGGACCCGGCCGGTTCGTGTTCCGCAACGCCCGCGGCGGCCGGGTGGCGGTCCTGGCCGCGACCGCGCCCGAGCTCCTGCCGTACGACGACGACGGCCAGCGCCTGCTGCACGCGATGGTCCGCCACCTCGAGGCCGAGCACCCCACCCTGCCGCTGGTCAGCGGCGGCCCCCACCTGATCCCGCACCTGTCCCGCACCGAGCACGGCTGGCAACTGGCCGTGGCCAACGGCAGCGCCGACCCGGCCCGACCGCAGATCACCCTGCCCGTCACCCGCAAGGCCGCCGCCACCCTGCTGGCCCCGCTCGCCCCACCGACCTCAGCCCGCATCACCCAGCACCGCCGCGGGCTGACCCTCGACCAGAACCTGCCGTACCGCGGCTGGCTGGTCGTGGACTGGCACTGATTGCACCGAAACCCCCCACAACGGTGTGCTCCGCACAGCAAGGAGAATCCGTGTTCCCCCGAACCCGCGGCCCCTTGGTCGCGATCCTCACCAGCGCGGCCCTGAGCCTCGCCGGCCTCGCCGCCTCCCCGGCGGCGCCCGCCACCTCCCCCGTCACCGTCAGCACCCCCGTCCCGTTCGGCAACATCACCGACAGCCCCGCCGCGCCCTACCTCGACAAGGACGGCACCTTCCACTACCAGGAGTCCGCGGCCCTCTACGGCGCCACCGAGACCCGCAACTGGAGCTTCTTCACCGGCACCGACTTCGACACCGCCACCGCGGACAGCACCCTGGACAACGCCGTCAACCCGGCGAACTCCCAGGACAGGAACGACGACACCACCTGGCGCTGCAACAACAGCCCCACCGGCCTGAACGCGTCCTTCGCCCCCAGCACGTCCTCCTACGCGCAGAAGAACTACTGCGACCTGGTGGGCACCTGGGTGGACCCCGACACCGGTGACTGGTACGGCCTGGTGCACAACGAGTTCACCCCCTCACCGTTCGGCGACGGGCTGCACTACGACGCGATCGACTACGCGGTCTCCACCGACCAGGGCCGGACCTGGACGATCAAGGACCACGCCATCACCTCGCCGTTCAGCACCACGCGCGGCGACGGCACCCAGTTCCCGGGCCAGACCTACTACTACGGCGACGGCGACCAGCGGCTGTTCGTCGACACCGCCTCCGGCTACTTCTACGTCTTCTACGGCTCCCGGGTGATCGACAAGGCCGGCGGCTGGAAGGCGTTCTACGAGCACGCGGCGCGCGCCCCGATCTCCGCGAAGATGGCGCCCGGCTCCTGGCAGAAGTGGTACGACGGCTCCTGGTCCCAGCCCGGCCAGGGCGGCCGGGAGAGCAACATGGTGCCGGTCGACTCCACCCACACCACCGGCTACACCCCCACCTCCGGCGAGTACGACCCGGCCAACACCGGCACCTCCGCCCAGCAGATCGCGGCCGGCCAGATGCCCGCCACCTCCCCGCTGTTCGTCATGGACGTCACCTACGACGCCTACCTCGGCCTCTACATCGGCGAACCGCAGGGCGTCGACCAGAGCGGCAACGCGCCCCAGCAGTTCTACGCCACCGCCGACCTCGCCTCGCAGAAGTGGACCCTGCTCGGCGACACCGGCAGCTACCACACCGCCTCCTGGTACCGCTGGTTCCTCGACGGCGCCAACCGCACCAACAACACCATCGTCGGCAAGACCTTCCGCTCCTACTGCGCCTGGTCCTGCGCGGGCGGCTCCAACGGCCAGTACACCAACGTCACCATCGACTCCCCGAAGCCGGCGGCGCCGGTGGACACCACCAGGACCTACCGGATCGCCAATGGCGGCGGCCGGGCCCTGGCCCAGGTCTCCGGCAGCTCCGCCACCACCTCGGTGGCCACCCCCACCGGCTCCGCCCTGGAGGGCTGGACCTTCGCGGCGGTGGGCGACGGCTCCTACCGGATCGCGAACGCGGCCACCGGACAGCTGCTCGGCGTCGACTCGACCCGCACCGCCGGCCGCGCCTGGGGCGCCCAGCCCACCGTCACCACCGGCAACTCCTCGGTGGGCCAGCAGTGGTTCGTGGTCGCGAACACCTCGCCGGCGGGCAGCTTCCACCTGGTCAACCGCTACAGCGGCCTGGTGCTGGGGCTCTCCGCCGACAGCACCCGGTCCGCCGAGACCACCCCCACCCGCAGCTGGACCAACACCACCGGCAACAGCGTCGGCGGCAACCGCACCGCCGCCGAACAGACCCTGACCCTCACCCCGACCGGCACGGGCGGCTCCTCCCTCACCGGCACCCACACCCTGACCGTCGCCGGCAAGGCGCTGGACGACCCCAACCACTCCACCGCCACGGGCACCCAGATGATCACCTGGACCGCCAACGGCGGCAGCAACCAGAACTGGGTCTTCACCCAGCAGTCCGACGGCTCGTACCAGATCGCCAACGGCCAGTCCAACCTCTGCCTGGACGTCAGCGGCTCCTCCACCGCCGCCGGCGCCCAGGTGATCCAGTGGACCTGCACCGGGCAGAGCAACCAGCGCTGGGTGGTGACCGCGATCAGCGGCGGCTACACCCTCGCCTCGCGCAACGGCGGTCTGCTGCTGACCACCGCCTCGACCTCCGACGGCTCGCTCGTGACCCAGCAGGCCGACACCGGCTCGGCCCTGCAGCACTGGACCGTCGGCTGACCCGACCGCTCGACCCGCACGACCGCGGTCAGGCCCCCCGGCGTTCCGGCGGGGGGGCCTCACCGGCGCTCGCGGCCGGTCGCGGTCGGTGGTGCCCGCGCGCCGGCCGGCAGGACCGCCGCACGCGCACGCACTAGGTTGGAGCCGGCAGGCCCCGAGCCCCCGCACGGGCCCGGGCGGGCGCGGTTCGACTCGAAAGCACCTGGATGACCATGCAGACCGGCGCGGGCAGCGGTGGAGCACCCCGACGGGCCCCCGCGTTCGTCGGGCGGCAGCGCGAGCTGGCCGCCCTGCTGGGGGCCGCGCACTCGCGCCCCGCGGTGATCCTGGTCGAGGGCGAGGCCGGCATCGGCAAGTCCCGCCTGGTCGCCGAGGGCGCCGCCGAGCTGCGCCGCGAGGGCGTGCGCGTGCTCACCGGAGCCTGCCATCCGCTGCGCGAGCCGCTCCCGTTCGGGCCCGTCGTCGACGCGCTGCGGGACGCCGGCCGGTGGCTGCGCACCGGTCGCACGCTGGGCGCCTCCGCCGGCGTGCTCGCCCCGCTGCTGCCCGACCTCGCCGACCGGCTGCCGCCCGCTCCGTCCCAGGCTCCGGGGCAGAGCACCTCGCGCCACCTGGTGGCCCAGGGGGTGCGCACGCTCGTGGAGGCGATCGCGCCCGCGGTCCTGGTGGTCGAGGACATGCAGTGGGCGGACGAGGCCACCCGGGAACTGCTCCTGCTGCTCGGGCGCGACCTGCCCGCCGACAGCGCGCTGGTGCTCACCTACCGCGCCGAGGACCTCCCCGGACGCGGGCCGGTGCTGGGTACGGCCTTCCGGCGCCCCTCCGGGACCAGCGGCGCCGAGATCGCGCTGCACCGGCTGGGCACCGAGGACCTGCGGGCGATGGCCCGCTCGGTGCTCGGGGACCAGGCGACCCCGGCTCTGCTGGGCACCCTGGTGCGGCGCAGCGAGGGGCTGCCGCTGGTCGCCGAGGAGGACCTGATCACGCTGGAGGGCCGGCCGGCCGGATCCGTGCTCGGGGTGCCGCGCAGCCTGCGGGAGATCTTCGCGGAGCGCGCCGAGCGCCTGCCGCCCCCGGCGGTGGCGGTGGTGAACGCCGCGGCCGTCCTGGCGGTGCCGGTCGGCGAGCAGGTGCTGGCCGCCTGCGCCGGGCTGGACCCGGCCGCCACCGGGGAGGCGCTGCTCGTCGCCCTGTCGGCCTCGGTGCTGCGCGAGCACGGACCGGACAGCTACGGCTTCGCCCACGTGCTCGCCCGGCAGGCGCAGTACGACAACCTGCCCGGCCCGGTGCGCTACCAGCTCCACCGCCGCGCCCTGGAGGTGCTGCAGGCCCTGCCCACGCCGCCACTCGTCCAGATCGCCCACCACGCCCGCGCCCTGGGGGACACCGCCGCCTGGCTGGAGCACGCGATGGCCGCCGCGGAGCAGGCGGTCTCCGTCGGCGACCAGGGAACCGCGGCCGCCCTGCTGCACGAGATCCTGGAGGAGCCACGGCTGCCCCCCGACCTGCACGCCCGCGCCGCGCTCTCGCTGGCCCGGATCGCCTGGGACGCCACCGAGTACACCCGCACCATCGCCACCCTGCGCCGGATCGTGGCCGGTCCGGGCCTGCCGGCCGCCGCGCGCGGCGAGATCCGCCTCGACCTGGGGCTGATGCTGCTCAACCAGGCCGCCGACCCCAGCGGTGAGGCGGAGATCGAGCGGGCCGTCGAGGAGCTCGAGGGGCACCGGCCGGAGCAGGCCGCGCGGGCCATGTCGCTGCTGGCCATGTGGGAGACCAGTCGGTTCTCCGCCGCCGAGCAGCGGGCCTGGCTGGCGCGGGCCGAGGCCACCGTCGCCGGGAGCCCCGACCGGGCCGCGCAGGCCTCCGTCAGGGCCAACCGGATCACCGTGCTGGCCGGCCAGGGCCGCCCCGAGGCGACCGACCTGCTGGCCGCGCTGCCGCGGACCGACCCGGATCCGCAGGTGGTGCGGCACACCGCCCGGGCCCTGGCCAACGCCGCCGAGATCGGCCTCTGCCTCGCCCGGGACGCCGGTGCCGCCGAGCAGTGCGCGGAGGCGCTGGCGCTCTCCCGGCGCCACCACGCGCACGCGCTGATCGTGCACTGCCGCTCGTACGAGCTGCTGCTGTCCTGGTTCGCCGGCGAGTGGCCCGGCTGGGACGAGCGGTACGCGGCCTTCCGGGCGGAGTACGTCGACGAGCCGCTGGCCGTGGACGACCTGCTGGCCTCCGTCGAGGGCGTCACGGCCGCCGCCCGCGGCCGGGCCTCCCGTGCGGTGGAGCGGTTCGGGCGGGTGCTGGCCCGGGACACCGCGCGGATGAACGTCAACGCGCTGGGCGCGGCGGCCGGACTGGCCCGGATCCAGCTCTCCCGGGGCGAGGCGGACGCGGCCTGGCGCACGGTCGCGGAGTACCTGGACGTGCTGCCGCGCAAGGAGGCCTGGGTGTACGCGCTCGACCTCGTGCCGGCGGCGGTGGAGATCGCCCTGCACCGGGGCGAGAGCGCCCGGGCCCGGGAGCTGGCCGACGGGCACCGGGACGGCGTCGCGACCCTGGACGCGCCCGGTGCGGTGGCCGAGCAGCACCTGTGCCGGGGCCTGCTCGCCGCGGCCGGCGAACCGGAGCGCGCGGCCCGGGAGTTCGACCGGGCCCGGGCCCAGTGGTCGGGGATCGGCCGGCCCTACCAGGCGGCGCTCGCCGCCGAGCGGGCCGGGCAGAGCCTCGGCGCGGTGCGCGCCGCCGAGGCGGTCACCCGGCTCACCGAGGCGGTCGGGGTCTACGAGCGGCTGGGCGCCACCACCGACGCCGCCCGCTGCCACCACCTGCTGCGCGGCCTGGGACAGGAACGCGCGGTCTCCCGCGGTCGGGCCGGCTACGGCAGCGAGCTGTCCCCACGGGAGCGGGAGGTGGCCCGGCTGCTGGGCGACGGCGCGACCAACAAGGAGATCGCCGCCGCGCTCTTCCTCTCGCCGCGGACGGTGGAGCAGCACGTGGCGAAGGTGCTGCGCAAGCTGGGCACGACCCGGGACGGCATGCGGAGCACCCCGGGGGAGGCACCCGCGCGGTGATGACTCCGCGTGGCGGCGATGGCCGGGTCGGTCACCGAGGGTGTGCGTAGGTGGTGACCCGTATGGAACACCTACCGATCCGCGCGGTGTGCTGGAAGCGCCGCAGCACCCGGCGCGGCACCGAGACCAGGCTGGTGGCGGAGATGTTCGTACTCGACCGGAGCGACGACGCCGGGCCGGCGTCCAGGACGGCGATCTACCTGCGCTGCTACCCCCTCGACGTGACGGCGATGGAGTGCCACCGACGCGCCCTGGAGGACCTCGCCCGCGACCGCGGCCTGTCCCAGCCGGTGGTGTTCCTGGACAACGGGCTGCGGGCCGGCGACGAACTGCCCGCCCGCGACGCCCTGCTGCGGGCGGTGAGCGCGGGGCTGGTGGACACCCTGCTGGTCCCCGGTCCGTACGTGTTCGGCCTGGACGACGAGGCGGCGGGCGCGGTGGTGGACGAGCTGGCACGGCACGGCTGCCGACTGGTCCAGCTGCCCTCGCGCCGCGCGCGGGCCCGCGAGCGCCGGGCGCGCGAGCCGGGCCGCCTCGGGGAACTCACCCCGGCGGCCTGACGGCCGTCCACGGCCGGGGCTGCCGCGCACCCCCCCCGGGAGGCCCGCCGGTGGCGGGCCGTGGTGTCGCCGGCTCGCGGCGTCCGGCAGACTGGCGGCCACCGCAGGGCGTCGGCCGAGGGAGAGTCGCGTCCGGGAGACCGGAAGGAGGCGGCGCCCGATGGCCTCGCCGCCGTTGCAGACCGTGCGTGACCTGCGCCGGGCCAACCGCGCCGTGCTGCTGCGCCGGCTCTGGTTCGAGGGCCCGCGCGCCCGCCAGGACCTGATCCGGGAGACCGGGCTGAGCGCGGGCGCGGTCAGTACCGTCACCGGTGAACTGATCGAGGAGGGCCTGCTGGTGGAGGCCGGCACGGTCGGCTCCGACGGCGGGCGGCCCCGGGTGCTGCTGCGGATCGACCCGGCGGCCCGTCAGGTGGTGGGCGTGGACGTCGGCGAGACCCGGGTGCGGGTCGAGCTCTTCGACCTGGACCTCACCGAGCTGGCCCGGGCCGAGATCCCGCTGGCGCCGGGACGCCACGACGCCGAGGCGGCGCTCGCCGCCCTGGCACAGGGCCTGCGGGAGGTGACGGCCCAGGCCACCGCGCCGCTGCTCGGACTCGGCGTGGGCGTGCCGGGGGTGGTCGAGCACGGGGCGGCGGTCGAGCGCGGGGTCGTCGAGGGTGCGGCGGTCGAGCAGGGGACGCAGACGCTGGTGCACGGGCAGAGCACCGGCTGGCACGCGGTCCCGCTGGCGCGGCTGCTCGGTGAGCTGACCGACCTGCCGGTGCACATCGACAACGGTGCCACCACGATGGGGCAGGCCGAGATGTGGTTCGGTGCCGGACGCGGCACGCGCACGGCCGTGGTGGTGCTGATCGGCTCGGGCGTGGGCGCCGCGCTGGTCCTGGCGGGCGCGCCCTACCGGGGCGTGGGCGGCAGCGCCGGCGAGTGGGGCCACACCACCGTGCGGGCCGGTGGGCGCCGCTGCCGCTGCGGGGCGTTCGGCTGCCTGGGGGCGTACGTCGGGGCCGGCGCGGTGG
>NZ_BAAALF010000187.1:13651-15825 GCF_039528135.1 Kitasatospora nipponensis
GTCCCCGCAGTGCTCGCGGCGGTGCTGTACGGCTGCGCCTGGAGCTACCTGCACACCACCCTGCAGACCTGGCTGCCGGGCGCCGGTCCTGCCGGATCCGAGGGCGGTACCGCCTCGCTGTTCGCCACCTCGGGGATGCTGGCCGGGGCGCTGACCGTGACGGCCGCCGCCCCGCAGCTCGACCACGGCTGGGCCGGCTGGCTGTTCGGCGCCGAGGCGGTGGTCGCGCGCTTCCGGGAGCTCGGCGGCCGGGCGCCCCACGACTCCGAGGAGGCCGCCCTGGACGCGCTGCTCGCCGACCCCGGGGAGCCGGGGGCGGAGGCGGGGCCGGCGGACGTGGACCCGGGGTCACGCCGGGCGGCGGCCACGGTGCTCGACGAGGTGGCGCAGTACCTCGGCGTGGGGATCGGCAACCTGGTCAACCTGATCAATCCCGAGCTGATCGTGCTCGGCGGCTGGGCCGGACTGCTGCTCGGCCCGCAGCTGCTGCCGGGGATCCGGGAGGCGGCGGCCCGCCACGCGCTGCACCACCCGTTCGGGCAGGTGCGGATCGTGCTCGGCGAGCTGGGACCGGACGCGGTGGCGCGCGGCGCGGCGACGCTGCCCGTGGAGCGGTTCCTGGCCGGCGGTGGCACCCGGCCGCGCAGCGGCTGACCGGCCGGGTGGCCGCGGACCCGCTCGGGTGCCGGGGGGGCGTGCGCGGTGGGCCGCGAGGCGGGAAGCTTGGTCGCATGACCTCCTCGCCCGCGGACCGCGTCCGGACGTTCCAGGGGCTGCCCACCCGGCCGCTGCGCCCGGGGGGACTGGCCCGGGTCGCCACCGTGGTCGAGGCGCCGGCCGAGGAGCGTACCGAGGTCCGGTACGACACGGCGGGACGGCGGCTGGCCGAGCACGGGATCGACCTGCGGCGGCTGCGGGTCGCGGTGGAAGCGGTGTCGGGCGGCGGCAGGGACGGGGAGGGCGGGGCGACGGGGGAGTGGCGGCTGACGCTGCCGACCGGCACCGAGCTGAGCTTCCCCGCAGCCGACACCCTTCCGCAGGAGGCCGACGACCGGGTGCGCGCCTATGCCGGGAACCGGCCGCTGGGGCCGGTGCGGGACGTGCGCGTCCGGCGCGAGCGCACGGTGTTCCTGGACCGGCGCGGGCGTCCGCTCGCCGAGCTCGACCGCTCCGAGGTGGTGGCCCGCCCCGTCGCCCGGGCCCGGGGCCTGGTCGAGGGCTGGGCGTGCACCGAGATCCGGTTGCTGGAGGGCGGCGGGCGCCGACTGCTCGACGCCCTGGGCCGGCGGCTGCGCGCGCAGGGCCTGCGGCCGGGTGAGGCGGACGGGGCGGGCGACGGGGCAGTGGCCGGCGGGGCGAGCGGCCCGGGTCGGGCCGGACCGGCGGCGGACACCTCGCTCGGGGCGGCCGTCACCGGCTACCTGCGGCTGCACTGCGCCGAACTCCTCGCGCTGGACGGCGCGGTCCGGCGCGACGAGGAGGACTCGGTGCACCGGATGCGGGTCTGCGCGCGCCGGCTGCGCAGCTGCCTGACGTCCTGCCGGCGGTACCTGCGCGGACCGGCCGGCGACCGGCTGGCCGAGGAACTGCGGTGGCTGGGACAGGCGTTGGGTACGGCCCGGGACGCGGAGAGCACCGGCGAGCGGCTCGCGGCCCAGGCGGTCCAGGCGGCGCGGGCGGCCCAGGGCGCCCAGGCGGCCGCGATGCTGGACGACCTGGCCGGGCGGATCACCGACCGGTTCCGCCGCCGCTACCGGGACGCCTACCGGCAGGTGCGCGAAGTCCTCGACAGCGAACGCTACTTCGACCTGCTCGCCGCCCTGGAGGAGCTGGCCGCGCGGCCGCGGCTGCGGGCCCGGGCCAAGCGCGGGTCGGCGCGCGGGACCGCGTCGCTGGAGCGGCTGCTGCGCCGCGAGCAGGTGCGCACCGACCGGCGGATGCGCGCAGCGCCGGCCCTGCCGGCGGGCCCGCACCGCGACGAGGCGCTGCACGCGGCCCGCAAGGCCGCCAAGCGGACCCGCTACACCGCCGAGCTGGCCGGCCCCGGCGGCGCGAAGCTGGCCCGCCGGATGCGCGCGCTGCAGGAGGGGCTCGGCGCCTACCAGGACGCCGTGGTCGCCGAGGAGCTGCTGCCGTACCTCGCCGCGCAGGCACGGGCGGAGGGGGAGGACACC
>NZ_BAAALF010000188.1:0-15765 GCF_039528135.1 Kitasatospora nipponensis
CAAACCGGCCCCGGGCAGCCGAGCTGCCCGGGCCCGACGAGGTCAGAGGACCTCCGAGTGTCAGCGGACCTCGGTGATCTCCGGGCCGCGCGCGAAGGGGCTGAGCGTGGCGTCGCCGAAGCGGGAGGCCTCGCTCTCGGGGGCACCGACGCCACCGTCCGCGACCATCTGGGCGTCCTCGGGCAGCTTCAGCACGATCGGGTCGCGCGGAGCCATCGGCGTCTCGCCCCGGACGACCACGGTCTGCCGGAAGACCTGCTCGAGAATGTCCGCCGACTCCGGCTGCACGGCGGCCTGGCCGGAGATGACGCCGCGCAGGAACCAGCGCGGTCCGTCGCAGCCGACGAAGCGGACGAGCTGCACGCCCTGGGTGCCGTCGGGCAGCTGGACCGGGACCTGCGCGCGCAGGTGCCAGCCGAGCGGGCCCTCCTCCTCCTCGACGAGGCCGCCCTGGCCGGAGATGCCGTTGGCGATCTCCTCGCGAACCTCGCTCCAGATCCCCTCGGACTTGGGAGCGGCGAAGGCCTGGAGCTGGATGGCGCTGTTGCCGAGTACCAGGGTGGCGGCCACGATCGCGTCGCCGGCCACCTCGACCCGCAGCTCCATGCCCTCGACACCGGGGACCAGAAGACCGCCGAGGTCGACCCGGCCCTCCTCCGGACTCTCCAGCTCCGAGTGGTCCCACGGGCCGTCCGGACGAGGGGCCGGCGGCAGGCCGACGCGGTCGGCCAGGTCCACCTCGGTCTCCTCGGCCTCATCGGCCTCGGTCAGGTTCTCGCTCTCGGAGTCGACGGAACCTTCGACGTCATCGGCCGTCTCGTCGGCGCTGATGGCGTCCTCGGCGAGCTGCTCGACAGCGTCCTCGCTCTTGTGGCGACGACGGAACACGGTCACTGTCCTTCCCGGTCCAAGACCGATGCGAATGCCTGCTCGGCTTTCTGCTGAGTCACACGTACTGGTTCACACGTACTGGGTCACTCGTACTTCACACGTACTGACGTCGGTGTCGGCCCCGACGGACCGAGCGGCGGCATGTTAGACCGCTGCGTGGCCGCCGGTCGACCCGAACCCACCCTCGGCACGCGCGGACCCGGGCAGTTCGGCCACCTCGTGGAAGCGGGCCTTCTCGACCTGCTGGATCACCAGCTGGGCGATCCGGTCCCCACGACGGAAGCTGACCCGCTCGCGCGGATCCAGGTTGACGACGATCACCTTGATCTCACCACGGTACCCGGCATCGACCGTCCCTGGGGCGTTCACGAGCGCAACTCCGCAACGAGCTGCGAGGCCCGAGCGCGGGTGGACGAACGCCGCGTAGCCGTCCGGCAACGCGATGGAGATACCGGTGGGAACAACGGCGCGCTCGCCCGGCTCCAGCTCGGCGTCGACGGCGGTGCACAGGTCCGCTCCGGCGTCCCCCGGCAGGGCGTAGGCGGGCATCGGCATACCGGGGTCAAGTCGCCGGATCAGGACGTCGACCGGCGGACGGGCGGTGGAACTCACGGATTCACCTCGAAGGCTCTGGCGCGCTTGAACAGATCGGGGTCGTCCAGAGCGGCTTTGATGTCCTCGGGACGACCGTGCGTGGTGAAGTGTTCCAGCTTCACCTGGATGAAGAGCGCCTGCGCCCGGATCGCGACCGGACCCTCGGGCCCGCCGATCCGCCCTTCGCCCGCGCAGTAGATCTTCCGCCCCACCACGCCGGTGACCCAGGCCCGGATGTGCAGCAGCGAGTCGACCGGGACGGGACGGACGAAGTCCGACTCCAGCCGTCCGGTGACCGCGGCGGTGTGCAGGAGCCAGTTGAGCGAGCCGAGGGTCTCGTCCATCGCGGTCACCAGGATGCCGCCGTGGGCCAGGCCCGGGCCACCCTGGTGCAGCGGCTTGACGACGAACTCGGCGGTGACGTCGAGCCCTTCGCCGGCCCGCACGTCCATCTGCAGGCCGCCCGTCTGCTGCGGGCCGCAGCCGAAGCAGTGCACGTAGTGCGAGCCGATCGCGGTCCCGGGGGCGGGGGCCTCGGGGTGGCGCGCGGGCAGCACGGCGTCGTCCGGCGGGCTGGTCGGGGTCAGCGGCTGACGGGGCGGCTCGGCGGGCCCGGCGGAGCCCTGCGGAGTGGGGTTCGGCGAGAGGGATCCAGTCACAGCAGGCGACCCTACCGGCCAGTAGCAACACGCGCACCAGTGGTTCCGCCCGGCGGACGCCCCCCGCCGCCGCGCGGGGCCGGGATTGCCGTCACCGCCGCCGGGACCAGGGCCGATGCCACGCCCGTGGGGGCTGGTGCCGGGTCCACGGAATCGACGCCCACAATGGGAGGCATGTACGACGAACGCCTCACCGCTCCCCGCTCCTGGTGGCTGCTGCCCGTCGGCGCCGGCCTCTCGCTCGGCCTGATCCTGCTGCGCTTCGGCCCGGTGCCGGGCCTGATCGGCCTGGTGGTGGGCGCCGTGGCGGGCGCGGTCGCGCTCAGCGGGTACGGCTCGGCCCGGATCCGGGTGGTGCAGGGCTCGCTGGTGGCCGGGCAGGCCCGGATCCCGCTGGCGGCGCTGGGCGAGGCCCGGCCGCTGGACGCCAAGGAGACCGTGGCCTGGCGCTCGGTGAAGGCCGATCCACGGGCCTTCATGCTGCTGCGCAGCTACCTGCCGACCGCGCTGCGGGTCGAGGTGACCGACCCGGCCGACCCCACCCCCTACCTCTACCTCTCCACCCGCGACCCGCAGGCGCTCGCCGCGGCCATCGAGCAGGAGCGGGCCCGGACGGCGACGGTGACGCCGCCGCGGTGAGGTCCCGGTCCGGTCCGGCCGCCACGGCCGGTCGGGACGGGTGGTGACACGGAGAAGGGACGGCCCGCCTGCGCGGTCCGTCCCTTCTCCGTTCGTGTGCGCCCGCGACGGCGGACGCGAGATCAGCCTCCGGACCGGCCAGGCGGCCCGGACGGGGCGGTGTGCCGAGCCGGTGGCGGTGGCGTGCACCTGGACCACCGAGCTCGGACCCTGTCCGCCCGACGCTCAGGCCCCACAGTCCTTGCAGATCGGGTTCCCGTTCTTCTCGCTGTACAGCTGGCTGCGGTGGTGCACCAGGAAGCAGCTCATGCAGGTGAACTCGTCGGCCTGGCGGGGCAGCACCCGGACGGACAGTTCCTCGTTGGAGAGGTCTGCTCCGGGCAGTTCGAGGCCCTCGTTCGCGTCGAACTCGTCGACGTCGACCGAGCTGGTCGACTTCTCGTTCCGACGCGCCTTCAGCTCCTCGAGGCTGTCCTCGTTGAGGTCGTCATCGGTCTTACGTGGGGTGTCGTAGTCCGTTGCCATGTTCGCTCTCCCCCTCTGGGTGTGTGCGGGTATCTCCAGCGCACGTAACGCATGAGGGGCCGGTCTTGTGCCCGACCCGAGGCCGAGATTGTGCCTTACTTCAAGCCCTGTTACTCAATCGACACTCAGCGGCGGGTCCGAGCGGGTGATCGAAGCCGCCTGCGGGGGTCCTGCGGACCGTGGCCGGCGGTGGCCCACGACCCTTCCCCACCGAATACGGAAGGTGATGGTACGCCCCCCGGGAGCATCGCGCCAGAGCACCTCTGCCCAGGTCGGAGGCTTGTTGACGGCCCCGCCGAGCGGAACGGGCGCTACCGGATCCGGCTACCCTGCGCAAGGATCACCGCGGGGTCGGCGATCACGCTGAGAGATCATCCGAACGTGTCCCGCGATCGGATGTGAGCTTCGTCACCTTGCGGTATTTTTCGGGCGAAACCGCCGGAACCGGCCCGCCCGGACCCGGGTGGGCCTCGCTGGCACCGCTCGCCTCAGCCGGCCATCCCGAGCGGACTCAGCCGGCCATCCCGAGCGGACTCAGCCGGCCGTCCCGGGCGGGCTCAGCCGGCCTTCCGGGCGGCGTTGGCGGCCCGCCGAGCCAGCAGCGCGGCCTGCCGCTCGTCGAAGCGGGTGGCCTGGGCGTCCAGGCCGCCGAGGAAGAGCCCGAGCTCCTCCTGGGCCCGCAGGCCCGCCGGACCCAGCCCGCCGACCTCCATCACCCGCAGGTTGCGCAGCACCGGCTGCAGCACGTCGTCGTGGTGGATCCGCAGGTTGTAGATGCCGCCGATGGCGATCTGGGCGGCCGAGCGCTCGAAGCCGGGCATCCCGTGGCCGGGCATCCGGAAGTCGGTCACCACGTCGCGGATCGCCTGCATGGCGAGGTCCGGCGCGATCTCCAGGGCCGCCTTGAGCAGGTTGCGGTAGAAGACCATGTGCAGGTTCTCGTCGTTGGCGATCTTCGCCAGCAGCTGCTCGCAGAGCGGGTCGCCGGCGTAGTGGCCGGTGTTGCGGTGCGAGATCCGGGTCGCGAGCTCCTGGAAGGCCACGTAGGCCACCGAGTGCAGCATGCTGTGCGCGTTGTCGGACTCGAAGCCGGCCGACATGTGGTCCATCCGGGCCCGCTCCAGGGCCACCGGGTCGACCGCACGGGTCGCCAGCAGGTAGTCGCGGATGGCGATGCCGTGGCGGCCCTCCTCGGCCGTCCAGCGGTGCACCCAGGTCCCCCAGGCGCCCTCGCGGCCGAACATGGTGGCGATCTCGTGGTGGTAGCTGGGGAGGTTGTCCTCGGTCAGCAGGTTGACCACCAGCGAGATGCGCCCCAGCGGGGTCACCCCGGACTGCTCGACGTGCCACGCCTCGCCGCCCAGCACCCCGTCGAAGTCCCGTCCCCGGCTCCACGGGATGTACTCGTGCGGCATCCATTCCTTGGCTATGGCGAGGTGCCGGTTGAGCTCGGTCTCCACCACCTCTTCCAGGGCGAGGATCAGCCGGGCATCGGTCCAGGCGGTCGAACCGGTGCGCTGAGCGGGTGCGATGGTCACGACGGGAGCTCCTGAGGGGACGGGTCACCTACGGATGCGTAGGTTACGACACCGTAAGTTGTTCGGACCGGAAAAGACAAGCGCCCTGGCCAGCCACTTCACGTCGGCGAAGGGGCCGGCCAGGGCCCCGGTGGCGGTCCCGCGGACAGCGCGGGGCCGGGCGGTGGGCCGCACCGGGCCCTGCCACCCTCGGGTGCCGCGTCGGCGGGCGGCTCAGCCCCCGGGGATTCGTACCCGCATCGACAGCCCGCCGCCGGGGCGCGGTGCGGCCTCGATGGATCCGCCGTGCGCGCGGACCACCGAGCGCACGATCGAGAGCCCGAGGCCGACGCCCTTGTCGCTGCGGGTCCGCTCGGCCCCCTTGACCCGGCGGAACGGCTCGAAGATGTGCTCGAGCTCGTAGCCCGGGACCACCGGCCCGGTGTTGCTGACCACCAGCTCGCCGATCCCGCCGGGCCCCGGCGCGGTGGTGATCTCCACCCATCCGTCGGGGAGGTTGTAGCGCACCGCGTTCTGCAGCAGGTTCAGCGCGACCCGCTCCAGCAGCACGCCGTTGCCCGAGACGGCCACCGGGTGCAGCTCCGAGCGGATCTCCACCTCGCGGTCGGTCGCCTCGGAGCGCAGCTGCTCGATGGCCCGGGCGGCCACCTCGGAGAGTTGCACCGGCCGCCGGTCGGTCAGCTCGTTGTCGCTGCGGGCGAGCAGCAGCAGGCCCTCCACCAGCTGCTCGCTGCGCTCGTTGGTGGCCAGCAGGGTCTTGCCGAGCTGCTGCAGGTCGGGCGAGGTCTCGGGGTCCGAGAGCTGCACCTCCAGCAGGGTGCGGTTGATCGCCAGCGGGGTGCGCAGCTCGTGCGAGGCGTTCGCCACGAAACGGCGCTGCGAGTCGAAGGAGCGGTCCAGCCGGTCGAGCATGTCGTCGAAGGTGTCGGCGAGCTCCTTGAGCTCGTCGTCGGGCCCGCCCAGCTCGATCCGGCGGTGCAGGTCGGAGCCGGCCACCTCGCGCGCCGCGCGGGTGATCCGGCCCAGCGGGTGCAGCACCCGGCCGGCCATCGCGTAGCCGGCCACGAAGGCGATCACCGCGAGCGCGACCAGCACGGTCAGCGCGCGGCGCAGCAGGGTGTCCAGCTCGGCGTGCGCGCGGGCGGTCTGGATCGCCTGCAGGATCTGGTTGAACTCGGGGCCGGAGACCGGCTGGTTGTTGATCGTGCCGGTGACCCCGGGGCTGAGGGTGATCTGCGGCAGGCCGGCGTCCTGGAAGGCGGTCCGGACGAAGAAGTACATCAGGAGCAGCAGCAGGACCCCGGCCATCAGGAACATCCCGCCGTAGAGCAGGGTGAGCCGGATCCTGATGGTGGGCCGGAAGGGCAGCCAGCTCAGGCCGTCCCCGGGGGTGTAGGGGGCGTTGTGCGGCGGCGCGGCGGGGCGCGGCGGGTGCTCGGGGCGCGGCGGCACCGTACCGGAACTGCCGGAGGGCCCGCCGGTGGTGGGCGGGGTGGTCATGTCTGTCGTCCCCTTGGGGGTGGAGGGTGCGGAGATGGGGGTCAGATCCGGTAGCCGGAACCCGGCACGGTGACGATGACGGCGGGGTCGCCGAGCTTGCGGCGCAGCGTCATCACGGTCACCCGCACCACGTTGGTGAAGGGGTCGGTGTGCTCGTCCCAGGCTTTCTCCAGCAGTTGCTCGGCGGAGACCACGGCGCCGCCGGCCCGCATCAGGACCTCCAGGACGGCGAACTCCTTGGGGGCCAGCTGGATCGAGCGGCCCTCGCGCAGCACCTCGCGCCGGCCCGGGTCCAGGGTGATCCCGGCACGGTCCAGCACGGGCGGCAGCGGCACGGTGGCGCGTCGGCCCAACGCGCGGACCCGGGCGACGAGTTCGCTGAAGGCGAACGGCTTGGGCAGGTAGTCGTCGGCGCCGATCTCCAGGCCCTCGACCCGGTCGCTGATGTCGCCGGAGGCGGTCAGCATGATCACCCGGGTGGCCAGGCCCTGCTCGACGACGCTGCGGCAGACGTCGTCGCCGTGCACCAGTGGCAGGTCCCGGTCGAGCACCACGACGTCGTAGTCGTTGACCGCGATCCGTTGCAGCGCGGCCTCACCGTCGTACACCACGTCGACCGCCATGGCCTCCCGGCGCAGGCCGGTGGCCACGGCTTCGGCGAGCAGCTGCTCGTCCTCGACGACAAGAACCCGCACAGCGGTTGTCCCTTCTCTGGGGCACGCGCGGCGGGATCCCGGAGGTCCCGTACGCGGGCCTGCGACTCCGACGGTGCCTCCATCCTGCCTCGCGGCGGCGTAAAGCAGCGGTAAGGCGGCCCGGCCCGGGATCGGCACAGGGGCCGGCGCATGTGACAGCGGCAACTTTCTCGGCTTTCTCGGCCCGGGGAGGTTTCCCGCCCCCGAGGCTGGGGAGGACGAATGCACACCCGCGATCACGCCGTCAGGCGATCGCACCCACCCGCCGCGCGTTCATCCGCACCGGCTGGGGGATCGCAGATCCACCGAAGCGGCCCGAGGCCGTAGCAGCGCCGGCACCGGGGCCAGCCGACCGGTCGGGCGCAGCCGATGGAGCACCGCAGCCTCCCGACCGGAGAACGCTCGACCGCGCACGTCCGACACCGCAAGGGGGTCTGCCCGCATGGACGCCTTCACCGCCGGAATCCTGCAGCGCATAAGGAACGCCGAGCAGGATCTGCACCGTGCACTCGAGTCCGGGGACGAGTTCCTGGCCGAAGTGGAACAGTCCGAACTGGACGACCTGCGCCGCCTCGCCGCCGACCACGGCGTCGACCCGGTGCTCGCACTGCCCCGCAGCGCCTGACCCACCGCGCCGGACCGGGCCGCCACACGCGCCTGGTCCGCACCCGTCCTCCTGCCCCGGGCCGGCCGACCGGCCCCCAACACTCCCCGAGCCCCGGCACAGTCACTGTGCCGGGGCTCGCTGCTCGCGGCCCCCGCGCGCGGGGTGTCAGCGGGCGTCAGTCGTGCCAGGCGCCGAACTCCTCCAGCCGGGCCTGCAGCGGCTCGAAGGTGCCGGGCGGCGCGGCCACCACGAGCTCGCCGGAGGCGGGCTCGCCCGGTCGGCCGCCGGGGCGCAGCCCGGCCTCGCGGGCCTCCAGGCCGCCGGCCGCCAGGTCCCAGGGGGCCAGGCCGCGCTCGTAGTAGCCGTCCAGCCGCCCGGCGGCCAGGTCGCACAGGTCCAGGGCCGCCGCGCCGCCGCGCCGGATGTCGCGCACCTCGGGCATCAGCCGGTGCAGCACCTCGGCCTGGTGCACCCGGCGGCCCTGCACGTAGTTGAAACCGGTGGCGACCAGCGCCTGCCCCCACGGCGGGGCCGGGCGGCCGGTCAGCGGGCGGCCGTCGAGCAGGGCGCCTCGGCCGAGCACCGCCTGGAAGAGCTCGCCGCGGGCCGGCGCGGCGACCACCCCGACGACCGCCACGCCGTCCAGCTCGGCGGCCACGCTCACCGCCCAGTTGGGCAGCCCGTAGAGGTAGTTGACCGTTCCGTCGAGCGGGTCGACGACCCAGCGCACGCCGCTGGCGCCGGGGCGCTCGGTGCCCTCCTCGCCGAGGTAGCCGTCGTGCGGGCGGCGGGCGGTGATCAGCTCCACGATCAGCTTCTCGGAGGCGAGGTCCATCTCGGTGACCACGTCCACCGGGCTGCTCTTGGTGGCCGCGACGCCCAGGTCGGCCGGCCGGCCGTCGCGCAGCAGCGCGCCGGCCTCGGCGGCGGCCTCCAGCGCGAGGTCGAGCAGGTCGTCGAGCAGGTTCTGGTCGGGCACGGCGGGTTCCTCCCACGGGGGTGGTGACGGTCGGTCAGCTCTGGGCGGCGGCCGGTCGCGGGGCGCGCGGGTTGGGGCAGCAGGCGGCCGCGCACAGGTCGTGACTGGGGCCGAGCGCGCCGAGCGCGCGGCGCCGCACCGGGGCGCCACGCTCGGCGGCGGCCCGCTCCAGGACCAGTTCGCGCACGGCGGCCGCGAAGCGCGGGTCGGCGCCCACGGTGGCCGCCCGGGCGAGTGGCAGGCCCAGCTCGGCGGCCTTGGCCACCGCCTCGGTGTCGAGGTCGTACTTGACCTCCATGTGGTCCGAGACGAAGCCGATCGGGACCAGCACGGCGGCCGGCGCGCCGCCCGCGTGCAGCGTCTCCAGGTGGTCGCAGACGTCCGGCTCCAGCCACGGGATCTGCGGGGAGCCGCTGCGGCTCTGGTAGACCAGCTGCCAGCGGCGGTCCACCGCGCCGGTGGCCCGGGCCACCGCGGCGGCGACCAGGCCGGCGACCTCCAGGTGCTGGGCGACGTAGGCGCCGCCCGGGGTGCCGCGGGCGGGGTCGTCGGGGGCGCCGGAGGTGCTCGCCATCGCGGTCGGGATGGAGTGCGTGGTGAAGACCAGCTCGGCGCCGTCGCGGACCTCGGCGGGCAGCCGGTCCAGCGCGGCCAGGGTGGCCTCGATCATCGGCTCGACGAAGCCGGGGTGGTTGTAGAAGTGCCGCAGCTTGTCGACCCGCAGCTCCGGGCCGCCCTCGGCGGCCAGCGTCGCGAGCGCGTCCGCGAGGTTCTCCCGGTACTGGCGGCACCCGGAGTAGCCGGCGTAGGCGCTGGTGGCGAGCACGGCGATCCGGCGGTGGCCGTCGGCGGCGAGCTCGCGCAGGGTGTCCACCAGGTAGGGGGCCCAGTTCCGGTTGCCCCAGTAGAGGGGCAGGTCCAGGCCGTGCTCGGCGAAGTCCTTGCGCAGGGCGGCGAGCAGCTCGCGGTTCTGCGCGTTGATCGGGCTGACGCCGCCGAAGAGGAAGTAGTGCCGGCCGACCTCGACCAGCCGCTCCTTGGGGATGCCCCGGCCGCGGGTGACGTTCTCCAGGAACGGCACCACGTCCTCGGGGGCCTCCGGGCCGCCGAAGGAGAGCAGCAGCAGGGCGTCGTAGGGGGCGGCCGAGCCGACGGGGTCGGCGGGCTGGTGCGCGTCAGGCATGCCCCGATCCTGCCACTGCGCGCCGGGGTGGGGTGGCCTGGGCCCGCCCGGCGCCCGGTTTATCTGGTTTGCCAACCTCCGTAAGCTGTCTTAGTAGGCCATGTTCATTACCTTCCGGAGCGGTCGTGCTGTCCAGCTATCGTCAGATATTCGCCGCGCCGGGCAGCCTGGCCTTCTGCAGCACCGGGTTCGTCTCCCGACTGCCGATCTCCATGACCGGCATCGGCATCGTCACGATGCTCTCCCAGCTGCGCGGCTCCTACGCGCTGGCCGGTGCGGTCTCGGCGACCATGGCGCTGGCCGCCGCCGCGCTGGGACCGCTGGTCTCGCGGCTGGTGGACCGGCACGGCCAGCGCCGGGTGGCGGTCCCGGCCACCGTGGTGACCATCCTGGCGACCATCGCGATGCTGCTCTGCACCCGCTTCGGCGCGCCCGACTGGACGCTCTTCGTCTGCGCGGCCGGGGTCGGCGTGATGCCGAGCACCGGCGCGATGGTGCGGGCCCGCTGGGCCCACCTCTACCGCAGCGACGAGGCCAAGCTGCACACCGCGTACTCCCTGGAGTCGGTGGTCGACGAGGTCATCTTCATCGTCGGGCCGATCCTGTCGATCGGGCTGGCGACCTCGCTCTTCCCGGAGGCCGGGCTGCTGCTGGCCGGCGTCTTCCTGGCGGTCGGCGTGGCGCTCTTCACCGCGCAGCGCCGCACCGAGCCGCCGGTCCATCCCGGCTCCCGGCACGCCGGCGGCTCCGCGATCGGCTCGCCCGGGCTGCGGGTGCTGGTGCTGACCTTCATCGCCACCGGCGCGATCTTCGGCTCGGTCGAGGTGGTCACCGTGGCCTTCGCCCAGGAGCAGCACCACAAGGCGGCGGCCAGCCTGGTGCTGGCGCTGTACGCACTGGGCTCGGGCCTGGCCGGCCTGGTCTTCGGGGCGCTCAAGCCGCACGGCACCCCGGCCCGGCGGTTCCAGGTCTGGGTCGCCGCGATGGCCGTCAGCGTGGTCCCGCTGGTCCTGGTCGCCTCCTGGTGCACCGGCGTGGCCGGGCTGGCGGCGCTGGGCGGGGCGCTCTTCCTGGCCGGCATCTCGATATCCCCGACCATGATCACCACGATGGCGCTGGTCGAGCGCCTGGTACCCGCCGCCCAGCTGACCGAGGGGATGACCTGGACCACCACCGGGCTGGCGCTCGGCGTGGCCGGCGGCTCCTCGGTGTCCGGCTGGCTGGTGGACGCCCACGGCGCGGCGGCCGGCTACGGGGTGGCGGTCGGCGCCGCGGTCTTCGCCGCACTCACCGCGCTGGCCTGCGGGCGGTGGCTGCACAGCGAGAGCACCGCCGAGCTGCCGCCGGCGGTACCGGTCGCGCACTGACGGGTCCGACGGGTCGCACGCGCAGCAGCGGCGCGGCAGCCGGGGCCGGGGCCGTGCCGGGGCAGCGACCCGGACCCGGAGGGGTACCCGGTGTTCCGGATCGCGAGAGGGTCGGCGCAGGCCGTAGACCGGCCGGGCGGGCGTGGCTAGGCTCCGTTCCCACTACCCATCGGTAGCACCGCCCTGCCGCAGGAGGCCCTCGCATGCCCGCCACCGTCACCACCGGCCGTTGGAGCAACTGGGCGGGCAACCAGAGCGCCGAGCCGAGCCGGACGGTCACCCCGGCGAGCACCGAGGAACTGGCCGAGGCGGTCACCCGGGCCGCCGCGGACGGGCTCACCGCGAAGGCGGTCGGCTCCGGGCACTCCTTCACCGACATCGCCTCGGCCGGCGCCGGCGTGCTGATCCGGCCGGACGCGCTCACGGCGCTGCGCGAGCTGGACCGCGAGGCCGGCACGGTCACCGTCGAGTCGGGCCTGCCGCTGGCCAAGCTCAACCGGCTGCTGGCGGCCGCCGGGCTGGGGCTGACCAACATGGGCGACATCGAGGTCCAGACGGTGGCCGGCGCGACCAGCACCGGCACCCACGGCACCGGCCGCGACTCCGGCTCGCTCGCCGCGCAGATCCGCGCGGTGGAGATCGTGCTCGCCGACGGCAGCGTGCGCACCTGCTCGGCGACCGAGGACCCCGAGCTGTTCGAGGGCGCGCGGCTGGGCCTGGGCGCCCTCGGGGTGATCAGCGCGATCACCTTCGGCGTCGAGCCGGCCTTCCTGCTGACCGCGCACGAGCGGCCGATGGCGTTCGACGAGGTGATCGCGAACTTCGACCACCTGACCGCGGTCAACGAGCACTTCGAGTTCTACTGGTTCCCGCACACCGACCGGTGCAGCACCAAGCGCAACAACCGCAGCCAGGGGCCGGCCGCCCCGCTGCCCGGCTTCCGCAGCTGGCTGGACGACGACTTCCTCTCCAACACGGTCTGGGAGGGCGCCTGCCGGATCGGCCGGGCCTTCCCGCGCAGCATCCCGACCATCGCCGCGGTGGCCAGCCGGGCCTGGTCCGAGCGCAGCTACACCGACGTGGCCCACCGGGTCTTCACCAGCCCGCGCAAGGTGCGCTTCACCGAGATGGAGTACGCGGTGCCGCGCGAGGCGGCGACCGAGGTGCTGCGCGAGCTGAAGGCGCTGGTGGAGCGCAACGACTGGAAGATCAGCTTCCCGGTGGAGGTGCGCACCGCGCCCGCCGACGACCTCTGGCTCTCCACCGCCGGCGGCCGCGACAGCGTCTACATCGCCGTCCACCTCTACCGCGGCACCACCGACCCGGGGTACTTCGCCGCGGTCGAGCGGCTGATGACCGCCTACCGGGGCCGCCCGCACTGGGGCAAGCTGCACACCCGGGACGCCGAGTACCTGGCCGACGTCTACCCGCACTTCGCGGACTTCGCCGCGCTGCGGGCACGGGTCGACCCGGAGCTGGTCTTCACCAACCCCTACCTGCGGCGGGTGCTCGGCAGCTGACGGCCGCCCGCGACCGCGGTCCCGCGCCACCACGGGCCGGTACTCAGGGCGAGGGCGTGCCCCGGTCCGCCACCGCGGCGCCCGCCCCGGCGCCCTGGCCCGCGGAGGCCGGCGCCGAGGCCGACGGGGAGGGCGTCGTCGACGGCGCGGTGGCCGACGGCGAGCCGGTGCCCGGGGACGGCGAGGGGGTCGGGCTCGGCGTCGGTGTTCCCGCGGGCGCGGGGGTCGCCGGCCCGGTGGCCGGGCTCGCACCGGTGAACGGGGAGGCCGACGAGCCGGGCGACGGGCTCGTCGGCGTCGGGCCGCGGTCCTGCGGGCTCGGCGAGGAGCCGGCCCCGGCGCCGCCGGCGGGCCGCGAGGGCGCGGGCTGCGGCCTGCGCTCCTCGCGCGGGAAGACCGAGGTGCCGCTGCCGTCCTGCCCGGTGGTGATCGAGTGCAGGTTCCTGCCGGCGGCCAGCTCCACACCGACGATCGGCGTCATCGCCAGCGCGAAGACCAGTGCCGAGACCGCCGCGTAGGTCCGCCAGGTCCAGCGGCGCCGGGCCCGCAGCACCGGCGAGTCCGTCCACTCCCCCGCGCCCGGCGGGTGCCACCCGCTCGCGGCCGGCTCGGTGTCCGCCGGCGGCGCCTGCCGCAGGTCGTTCACCGAGCGGCCCGGCCCCCGGTCGGCCACCTCGCGCAGCTGCTCGCCGGTGCGCCGGAAGGCGTGCTGGAAGAGGGCGCCGCCGGTGGTCGCACCGATGCTGACCACCGCCGCGCCGATCACCGTGCCGTAGACCCCGAGCTCCGAGGCGAGCACCGCGCCGACCACGGCCGCCAGCGCGCTGGCGGTGACCTGGGCCAGGGTCAGGTCGATCCGCCGACCCTGGTCGGCCTTCCGTTCGGCGGTGTCCCGCTCCGTCGGCTCCGGCATCAGCGCCCCCTCGGTCCTACGTGTGGTCAGATTCATCCATCAATCAGATAAGCCCGCCCATTGTGCACAAAGAAGGACACAGGGGTCGAAAATCCAACGTCTTGCAGTCGATATATGTGAAGATGATCACCGTCAACTGATCGGCGGTCCGCCATCGGGGTCTCTACTCTTGAGATTCCCGTGAATCGCGGGAGACTTGAGCGGCGAGCCGCCCCTGTGGATGCCACGAATGGAGTACTGTTCGTGGAGCCTGAGCCTTCGGTCATCCTCTCGACTGCCCTTCCACCGGCAGTCGGCATGACGACAGCGGACCAGGCACGCACGGCGGCGCCAGACCCGAACCGTCGCTCCACATCCACGTGCGGGGAACGGCCGGGGGCAACTGACGCGGCGTCATCACATGACGCGGCGAACAGGCAACCGTGCCACAGCGGCGTGACCGGACGGAAGTCCGACACGCCGGAGAACTCTGCAAGGTTGTGGCAAGTCGACAGCGGGCAGGCCACACTCAGTACGGGAGCAGCGACGCAGGTGACGTCGGCAGGCACCACCCGGGAGGTAACCGTGCCCGAACTGCGCGTCGTGGCTGTCAGCAATGACGGCACACGGCTGGTCCTCAAGGCTGCCGACAGCACGGAGTACACCCTCCCGATCGACGAGCGGCTGCGCGCCGCCATCCGTGGTGACCGCCCGCGTCTCGGCCAGATCGAGATCGAGGTGGAGAGCCACCTCCGCCCCCGTGACATCCAGGCCCGGATACGAGCCGGTGCCTCCGCGGAGGAGGTCGCCCAGGCCGCCGGCATCTCGGTGGACCGGGTGCGTCGCTTCGAGGGTCCGGTGCTGGCCGAGCGTGCCTTCATGGCCGAGCGGGCCCGCAAGACGCCCATCCGCCGCCCCGGTGAGTCGACCGGCCCGCAGCTCGGCGAGGCCGTCGCCGAGCGGCTGCTGCTGCGCGGCGCCGAGAAGGAGACCGAGCGCTGGGACTCCTGGCGGCGCGACGACGGCACCTGGGAGGTCTGCCTCTCCTACCGCTCCGACGGTGAGGGCCGCAGCGCGAGCTGGACCTACGACCCGCCGCGGCGCCTGGTGCAGCCGAACGACGACGAGGCCCGCGCGCTGATCGGCGAGAACGTCGAGCGCGAGGAGGAGTCGGTCTTCCCGTTCATCCCGCGCATCGCCCGGCTCCCGCACGACCGCCCGCTGCGCCCGATGATCGACCGCCCCTCCGCGGACCGGATCATGTCCGCGCCGGACCGGCTGCCGGCCCGCGAGGCCACCGTCGCCGCGGCCACCGCCGAGGCCAGGGACTCGCTGACCAGCCTGCTGGACGTGGTCCCCGCCTTCCGCGGTGACCTGGCGGCGCCCGCGGCGGCCATCGCGCCGGCGCCGGTGACCGAGGAGGAGCAGCAGGTCGAGGAGCCGGCCGCGGCCGCGGCGCCCGCCGTCGGCGCGGGCTCGGCGTACGCGGACATCCTGATGCCGCGTGCGGTCGCCCCGCACCGCGAGCGGCTGGTCGGCACCACCGACCGGCAGGCCGAGGCGGACGGCGTGCGGCCCGGGCGCCGGGCCACCGTGCCCAGCTGGGACGAGATCGTCTTCGGCAGTCGCCGCAAGAAGCAGGAGTGACCCGGGTCCGCGCCCTGACCCGGCGCGGACGCGGGACAGGGGGGGGGGGGGCCGGGGGGGGGGGGGGGCCCTCCGTCCGAGCCCGAGGTGGGACCCGACGGCGGTCCGGCCGGCGCGCCGGAGTCCCCACCCGTCGAGCCGCCGCCCGAAGCACCGGTGGAACCGCCGCTCGACCCGCCCGGCGGACCGGCCAGCGGGCCCGAGGGCGGACCGGACGGCGGCTGCGACGGCGGCTCGGCCGGCGAGCCCGAGGGCCGGTCGGCGGACGGGTCGGACGGCTGGTCGGGCGGCGGGTCTGACGGTGTCCCAGAGCTCACGGGTCATTCTCTGCGTGCGCACCGCCGCACCCGCAACCGCAGTTGCGGTGAACGGGCTCACCGGCCGCTCTGCCGCTCACCCGCTTCTCTGCGCCGGGCCCGGCGGCCGGGCGGGGCGAAGACCGGCGTGGGCCAGGCCGGGGGGGGCGGGGGCGGGGGCGGGGGCGGGGGCGGGGGCGGGGGGGGGGGGGGGGGGGGGGGGGGGGGGCGGG
>NZ_BAAALF010000189.1:0-6613 GCF_039528135.1 Kitasatospora nipponensis
GTCCCCGCGCCCGCGCGGCGGCGCGCCCCCGCCGCTGCGCCGCCCGCCGGGCGCCAGCGAGCCGAGCAGCGCCACGCCGACCACCGGGACTCCGGTGCGGGAGAGCAACTCGCTCACCCGGTCGGCCTGTTCGGGCGTCACGTTGCCGCCCATCACGGTCACCAGGACGGCGTCCGCGTGCTGCACCAGGTCGTAGGCGTCGTTGGCGTGCAGCAGCGGCGAGCTGTCGATCAGCACCAGGTCGGCGTGCCGGCGGGCCCGCCGCAGCACCTCGCCGGCCCGCAGCACCAGCGCGGCCGGGTAGGCGGTGGTGTTGCCGCCGCTGATCAGGCTCAGACGCTCCACGCCGGTGGGGCGGATCAGGTCGTCCAGCTCGGCCGGCCGCTCGCCGCCCAGCAGTTCGGCCATCCCCGGGCCGTCGTCCAGCCCGAAGTGGGCGTGCAGCTGCGGATTGCGGAAGTCGCAGTCCAGCACCAGCACCTCGCGGCCGGTCTCGGCGAGCGCGGCGGCCAGGTTGGCCACCGTGGTGGTGCGCCCGTCCCCACTGCGTCCGGACATCACCAGCACCACCGGCGCCGGCCGGGTCAGCCGGCGCGAGCGGCGCTCGGCCTCGGTCGGCTCGGGCCCCGACCCGTCGCGCGGCTGCGCCGAGAGCGCGGCCGGGCCGGTCAGCAGCAGCGTCGAGCGCAGCGAGCGGAAGGACTCGGCCACCGGGTCGGAGGGCCGGGCGGCCACCAGGGGCCGGTGCGGCCGGCGCAGCCGCCGCCCGATCACCGGGATCTCGCCGATCACCGGGAGGTTGAACGCCTCCTCGGTGCCGTTGCGGGTGCGCAGCCGGGTGTCCATCCGGCCCAGCATCAGCGCCGCCACCACCCCCAGGCCCAGGCCCAGCAGCACCGCCAGGGCCAGCCGCAGGCCGCGGCTGGGCGAGCTGAGCAGGCTGCCCGGACTCTGGTGCGCGTCGATGCCGCCCCACTGCTGGATGGCGTCGGTCTGGGTGTAGCTCTGCAGGTTGTTGATGTCGGTCAGGGTCTTGGTGAGCGCGGCCACCGCCGCCTGCAACTGCGGCTGCAGCGCGGGCTGCTGGCCGGCGGGGGTGTGGTTGAACTGGTCCTGGAGGGAGTTCACGGCCTGCTGCTGGGTGTCGGCCTGCACCCGCAGCCGCTTGATCGAGTCGTTGGCGCTCTGCACCGCCTGGTCGCCGTAGCCGGTGATGGTCTCGTCGACGAACGCCATCACGGTGTTCGCGCAGTTCTGCTGGGTCGGTCCGGTGACCGTGAACAGGAGCATCTGCGCGCTGGCCGCGGTCACCGTGCGCCGCGCGATCAGGCCCTGCAGGTCGGTGGTGGCCAGCCGCCTGGCCGCGGCCGCGGTGACGTCCGAGCCGGTGGCGTACGAGAGGACCTGGTCGACCCGGACGGTGTCACCGCCGGCGACCGGGATGACGGCCACCTTGCACTGCCACTTGGCGTTGTCGACGGCGTCGCCGGCCGGGGTGAGCAGCCAGCCGATCGCCAGGGCCGCCAGCGTGCAGCCGAGCAGCAGTCGCCAGTGGCGTCGAAGGACGGTGACGTGGTTAGCCGGTTCCACCGGGTGGGTCCCCTCGCGGTCGTCGTGCGCGGCACCGGCGAGGGAGCCGGACGCCGGCCGGCGGCGGCCCCGGCCACTCGCCGTACCCCGCCACCGGGCCCCCGTCCGGTCCGCGCCCCCTGTGATGTTTGCCCGACCACGGTTTTGGCGCAAGCACTTTGGTGATACTGCTGCCGGTCAGCGCGCGCCGAGCGAGCGCTCGTAGAACTCGACCATCTGGGCGGTCACCTGATGCAGCGTGAAACTGGTCAGGAACCGCGCCCGGGCGGCCCGCACCCGCACCGCCGCCTCCTGACGGTCGGTCAGCACCCGGGTCAGCGCGGCCGCCAGCTCGACCGGCTGCTCCGGCGGCACCAGCAGCGCGTAGTCCTCGGAGCGGACCGTCTCGCGCAGCGCCGGCACGTCCGAGCAGACCAGCGGCACCCCCACCCCCATCGCCTCCATCGCCGCGCTGCCCAGCCCCTCCCAGCGCGAGGGCACGGCGAACGCGTCCGCCGCCGCCATCAGGTCGAAGACGTCGCCGCGCGGGCCCAGGAAGCGCACCGCCGCGGGGTCGTCCACGTCGGCGGCCAGCGCCCGCAGCCGCGGCGTCTCGGCGCCCGGGCTGCCGGCCAGCAGCAGCACCGCGCCGGGCACCTCGCGGCGCACCAGCGGCCAGGCGGCCAGCAGCACGTCCAGGCCCTTCTGGTACTGCTGGCGGGCCGCGGCCAGCACCACCGGCACGTCCTCGGCCAGCTCCAGGTCGGCGCGCACCTTCGCCCGCCGCTCGGGCGTCACGGTGCCCAGCAGCTCGGGGTCGCGCCCGCGCGGCACCACGTCGATGCGGCGCGGCGAGATCCGCAGCCGGGTCGTCATCGCCCGCGCCACGTGCCGGGTCAGCGCGTGGAAGCGCCGGGTGCCCTGCGCGGTCGCGGCGTCCACGGCCTGCGCCGCGCGCACCTTCCAGGGGTTCAGCCCGCGCGCCTGCAGGTGCTCGGGCCCGTACGCCGAGTTGACCAGGCTGGAGACGACCGGGGTGCGGGCCGCCAGCGCCGCGCTGCGCCCCAGTACGTCCGCCTCGTAGAGGGTGGTGTGCACCAGGTCCGGTCCGCGCTCGCGCACCAGCGCGTGCAGGGCGGCCGCGGTCCGGCCGCGGCCCGGGTGGTGCACGCCGAAGACGGTGGCGCCGGCCACCGCCAGCTCCGGCTGGAAGCCGTCGTCGGACGGCTTGAGGTACGCCACGTCCAGGGTGATCCCCGAGCGCACCAGACCCGGCGCCATCGCGGCCAGGCCCTGCTCGGCCCCGCCGACCCGATTCAGACTGTCGATCACATAGAGCACATGCATCCGCTCATCCCCCCTGACGCGGGGGCGTGGCCGGCCTCCCGTGCCGGCCCGCACCCGGGCCAAGCATCGCAGCCCGCCCGCCCCGCCCGCCAGCCGACCGCCGCGCAGTGTGCCGAATCCGCCACCGGCGCTCCAGCGCTGTGCGAGCCTCGTGCCATGGCCCAGCCGCCGTCACCCCCGCGCGTCCTGCACGTGATCACCGACCCCCGGCGCCGCGGTGCCCAGCGCCTGGCCCGCGACCTGCACGCCGAACTGCTGCGCCGCGGCCGGCCCTCCGCCCTGCGGGCCCTGGCGCCGCACCCCGACGCGACCGGTCCGGCCGAGGCGACCGGCGTGCTGGGCCCCTCGCGCTACCACCGCGCGACCCTGCGCGCCCTGCTCGGCGCCGCCCGCCGGGCGGACGTGGTGGTCGCGCACGGCTCCAGCACGCTGGCCGCCTGCGCGGTGGCGCTGGCCGGCACCGGGGTCCCGTTCGTCTACGTCGGCATCGGCGACCCGCGGCACTGGAGCGCCGACCGCGCGCGCCGGCTGCTGGTGGGCCTGCGGCTGCGCCGCTGCTCGGCGGTGACGGCCCTGACGCACGGCGCGCGCGAGGTGCTGCTGGAGCACTTCCCGCTCGACCCCCGGCGGGTCGTCACCATCCCCAACGCCCGTGCCGCGGACCGCTATCCGCCGGCCGCCGACCCCGCCGAGCGGAGCGCCGCGCGCACCCTGCTCGGGCTGCCCGGCCAGGGCCCGCTGGTCGCCTGGGTCGGCGCGCTGGCCGCCGGGAAGCGCCCCGACCTGGCACTCACCGTCACCGCCGCGCTGCCCGGGGTGCACCTGGCGCTGGCCGGCGCCGGCCCGCTGCGGGTGGCCGCCGGCGCGCGGGTCACGCTGCTCGGCGAGCTGGCCGACCCCGCCCCGCTCTACCGCGCCGCCGACGCGCTGCTGCTGACCAGCGACAGCGAGGGGCTGCCCGGTGTGCTGATCGAGGCCGCGCTGGCCGGCCTGCCGTGCGCGGCCACCGACGTCGGCTGGGTGCGCGAGATCGTCCGGGACGGCGTCACCGGCGCGCTCGCCCCGGCCGGCGACGCACCCGCGCTGCGCGCGGCGCTGGCCGCCGTACTGGCCGGCGCGGGCCCGCTGGGCAGCGCCGCCCGCCACCACGCGCTGCGGCGCTTCGACCTCGCGCAGGTCACCGACCGTTGGCAGGAACTGCTGCTCGCGGTGGCGCGCGGGCGGCCGGTGGGGGAGTGACGAACGCCCCACCCGTGAACGAACGACCTGCCTCGCGCCGGCTTGGTAGCGTGCGGGGAGCCCGCGCCACGCGGCGCCGGGCGAGGCGGTTCGACCGACACCTGGGGGGATCGTGCGTCAGGCGCAGCCCGATGCCGCGGCGAGTGCGGCGGCGGTGAGCGCGTGGTGGTCCACGCGTCACGCCGCCGAACGGCAGGACCTGATCGAGAGCTGTCCCGAGCTGGTCGGCAACCGCGACGGCATCCCCGCCGCGGACCGCGACCGGGCCAACCGCCGCCGGCTGGCGGGCAGCCGCGCCGCCCTGCACCGGGAGCTGGAGCGGCTGGGCACCGAGCCGCGGCCCACCGGCGTGCTGCCGGGGCGCGAACCGCCCGGACACCGGCGTTGGCGGCTGCGCCGGGAGGCGGTGCTGGGCAAGCTCAAGGGGCTGGAGGACATCGAGGGCCGGCTGACCCACTCGCGCGCGCCCCACTTCGCGCCGACCTACCTGCTGGGCTTCGACACCGAGGGCATCGGCCACGCGATCGTCGCCGTCAACGACCCGGACACCGCGCACAACGTCGTCACCTTCGTGCCCGGCAGCACCGCGCGGCTGGCCGGCATGACCGGCGACATGGACAAGGCGTACGAGATCGAGGCCGCCGCCCGGCTGGCCGCGCCCGACCGGACCACCAGCGCCATCGCCTGGAGCGGCTACGACGCGCCGCAGAGCAGGATCGCCGCGATCCGGCTGGCCGCGGCGCACGGCGCCAAGGACGCCCTGCTGAGCTTCGTGACCGCGCTGCGCCTGACCCACCGCGGCGCTCCCGCGCACAGCACGGTGCTGGGGCACAGCTACGGCAGCACGGTGGTCGGCCTGACCCTGCGCGACCGCGGGCTGCCGGTGGACAGCGTCCTGCTGCTGGGCAGCCCGGGGGCCGGCGTGCGGCACGCCCGGCAGCTGCGGATCGAACCCTCGCGGGTGCACGTGGGGCGCGGGTCCCACGACTGGATCAGGTTCGTGGCGGGCCTGCGGCACGGCAGGGACCCGATGCGGCCCGCCTTCGGCGCCCGCCGGATCCCCACCGGCGACACCCGGCACGGGCGTTACTGGGCGCCGGGCACGGTCTCCTGGACGCTGATCGGCCAGGTCGCGGCGGGCGCCCTGCCGGCCGGCGGCTGACGGTCGGTCACCGCGGCGGCCCGCCGCGGTGACCGAGCCTTGGGAGCCCTGCTCGCAGGCTGGTCCCGCCGCCGTGGCAGGCGCATACTGACCCGCGCGGCACGCGCCGGCTTCGAGGGGACCCACGGGGGCCCGGCTTCGGCGCGCCGCTGAGGGGTCGGGCGAGAGCGAATGCCGGTAGTCCTGGGCATCCTGGTGGCCGTCGGTCTGCTGTGGGCGGTGACCGGGGTGAAGGTGGTGCAGCAGTACGAGCGCGGGGTGGTCTTCCGGCTCGGGCGGGTGCGCAAGCAGGTCAAGGAGCCGGGGCCCACGCTCCTGATCCCGTTCGTCGACCGGATGCGCAAGGTGAACGTGCAGGTCATCACCATGCCGGTGCCGGCCCAGGAGGGCATCACCAAGGACAACGTCTCGGTGCGGGTCGACGCGGTGGTCTACTTCCGGGTGATCGAGCCGATCCGGGCCAGCGTGGACGTGCAGAACTACACCTTCGCCATGTCGCAGGTGGCGCAGACCTCGTTGCGCTCGATCATCGGCAAGAGCGAGCTGGACGACCTGCTCTCGGGACGGGAGAACCTGCACCGCGGGCTGGAGTTGATGCTGGAGAGCCCGGCGACCGGCTGGGGCGTGCACATCGACCGGGTGGAGATCAAGGACGTCGCGCTGCCCGACTCGATGAAGCGCTCGATGGCCCGCCAGGCCGAGGCGGACCGTGAGCGCCGGGCCCGGATCATCACCGCCGACGGCGAGTTCCAGGCCGCCGCCAAGCTCTCCGAGGCCGCGCAGCAGATGGACGCCACCCCCGGTGCGATGCAACTGCGGCTGCTGCAGACGGTGGTGGAGGTGGCGGCGGAGAAGAACTCCACGCTGGTGCTGCCGTTCCCGGTCGAGCTGCTGCGGTTCTTCGAGAGCGCCACCGACCGCAACCGCGAGCGGCCGGCCCAGGCCGAGCAGCCCGCTCCGGCGCCGGAGGCGCCCGCCGCCGTGCCCGCGCAGCTGGCCGCGGGCCGGCGGCTCGACCTGCCGCCGCTGCCGCAGGGCCCGCCCGGCATCCCTCGCCAGGAGTAGCCGCATCCCCCGATCGGGCGATGCCGTGCGCGTCAACGGGTCGGCCCGGTCGCGGAACTGACACGGTGGCGCGATGAAGACCGCCGCCCGCGCCGCCGCCGTCCTGCTCTCCGTCGTCAGCACCCTCGCCGCCGCACCCGCCGCCCCCCGGGGGGGGGGGGGGGGGGGGGGGGGGGGGGGGGGGGGGGGACCCGTCGCCCGCCCGGACCCGGCGCGGCCCGGGGGCGGGCG
>NZ_BAAALF010000189.1:6623-15715 GCF_039528135.1 Kitasatospora nipponensis
GCCCCCGTGGCGCGGTCGGCGGCCCCGGGGGCGGTGCGCGAGGGAGAACCGTACGCCGCCCTGAACCGGCCGCAGCCGGTGCGCGACACGAGCCGGCGCGAGGTGCTCGAGGTCTTCTGGTACGGCTGCGCGCACTCGCAGTTGCTGGAGGGCCCGCTCGAGCAGTGGCAGGCCCGCCAGCCGTCCGACGTGGTGCTGCGCCGGCTGCCCGCGGTCTGGCCCGGCACCTCCGACCAGACCGTGGAGCGCGCGCACGCCCGGCTCTTCTACACCCTGGAGCGCCTCGGCGCGGTGGACCGGCTGCAGGCGGCGGTCTTCCGGGCCGTGCGCGACCAGCACCTCGACCTCACCACCGAGGACTCCGCGGCCGGTTGGGCCGCGGGCCAGCAGCTCGACGCGGGTTCCTTCCGGGCCGCCTACGAGTCCGCCGAGGTCACCGAGCAGGTCGAGCGGGCACCCGAGGAGCTGACCCGCTACGAGATCGCCGAGCTGCCCACCGCGGTGGTGCAGGGCCGCTGGCAGACCAGCCCCAGCCGGGCCGGCGGGGTCGAGGCGATGCCCGGCGTGCTGGACCAACTCCTCGACGCCACACGGTCCAAGAAGAGCTGAGCGGGCGCCGCCACCCCCGCTCGGCGGGCTTGCGCAAAGCCCTCCCCGCTGGTCACGGTCTGTGCCACAGTGGTGGGCGACCGGGTCGCCGGTCGGCCTGACTGGGGAGGGTGGGGCCCGTGCCGGGACAACCCGCGCAGCTCGTCGGGGCGCGTGCGCGGCGGGGCGGCCAGCAGGCGCCGGCCGGGCCGCCGCCCGAGCTGGTCTTCCACCGGCGGTTACGTCCGGGGCAGGTGGCCAGGGAGCTGTGGGCGGCCCGCGAGCTGGTCCGGGCGCTGGCCGAACGCGACCTGCGGGCCCGCTACAAGCAGGCGGTGCTGGGCTTCGCCTGGGCGGTGCTGACCCCGCTGGCGCTCTGCGCGATCTTCACCCTGGTCTTCCACCGCGCGGTGAGGATCGAGACCGGCAGCACCCCCTACACGCTCTTCGCCTACGTCGGCCTGATCGTCTGGCAGTTCTTCAGCAACACGATGAACCAGGGCGCGCTGAGCCTGGCCAACAACCTCAGCCTGCTGAACAAGGTCTACTGCCCGCGCGAGGTGTTCCCGCTGGCCACCATGCTGGTGGCGACGGTCGACATGGCGGTGGCCACCGGCGTGCTGGGGCTGCTCTTCCTGGTCTTCTGGACCCCGCCGGCCGCCACCCTGCTCTGGGTCCTGCCGCTGCTGGTGGTCCAGTTCGCCTTCACCTACGGCGTGGCGCTGATCCTGTCGGTGGCGGTGGTCTACCTGCGCGACGTGCGCCACCTGCTGCCGATCATCACCCAGATGGGGGTCTTCGCCACGCCGGTGGCCTACCCGCTGGCCAAGATCCCGCACGCCTGGCAGGAGGTGTACTGCGCCCTCAACCCGCTGGGCGCGGTGATCGAGGGCTACCGGCGCGCCCTGCTCTACGGCGAGGCGCCCGACCTGCGGCTGACGCTGGCCGCCGCCGCCAGCTCGGTGGTCTTCCTGGTCGGCGGCTACCTGCTCTTCAAGAGGCTGGAGACGGGGATCGCCGATGTCGCCTGACGCGATCCGCCGCCCGGCGCCGGCGCCGGGCACCGTGCGCACCGAGCAGGTCTGGAAGCGCTTCCGCGCCGACCAGCAGCGGATGCTGCTGCGCGACCGGGTGGACGCGGCGGTGCGCCGGCTGCGCGGCGGGCGCGGGGAGGACTGGCGCTGGGCGCTGCGCGACATCTCGCTGCGGATCGAGCCCGGCGAGTCGGTGGGGCTGATCGGCTCCAACGGCTCGGGCAAGTCGACCCTGCTGAAGATGCTGACCCGGGTGATGTACCCCTACGCCGGGGTGATCGACGTCCGCGGGCGGATCGGCGCGCTGATCGAGATCCGGGCCGGCATCCACCCGGACCTGACCGGCCGGGAGAACATCTACCTGTTCGGCGCGCTGCTGGGCCTGCGCCGCACCGAGGTGGCCGGCCGGTTCGACGACATCGTGGAGTTCGCCCGGCTCGGCGGGGCGATCGACCGCCAGGTGAAGTTCTACTCCTCCGGCATGCAGATGCGGCTGGGCTTCGCGGTGGCCGCCTACCTGGAGCCGCACGTGCTGCTCGTCGACGAGGTGCTGGCGGTCGGCGACGCGGTCTTCCAGCAGCGCTGCCTGGACCGGATGCGCGAGGTGCTGGAGCAGGGCACCACGCTGGTCTTCGTCTCGCACGACCTGCCGGCGGTGGAGTCGATCTGCGCGCGCGGCATCTGGCTGGAGCAGGGCGCGATCCGGGTGGACGCCGGGATCCGCGAGGCGATGGCGGGCTACCGCGACTCGATCGAGGCCCAGTCCGAGGCGGGCGCGCGCACGGGCGAGCCGGTGCGGCTGGTCGGGCACGAGGTCCGTGGCGAGGAGCGGGAGAACCTCACCACCGACGAGCCGATGACCGTCGAGCTGACGCTGGCGGGCGACTACCGGGGTGACGCCACCCTGCACCTGGGGGTGAGCGAGGGCACCGCCAGCCCGATCTTCCAGCTCAGCCACGAGGTGCGGCTGGCCGGCGGGGACCACCGGCTGGCCTGCGTGATCCCCCGGCTGCCGCTGCCGCGCGGGCGCTACACGCTCTGGGCCGGGCTCTACGGCATCGGGCGCACCGACGGCGGCACGCTGATGAGCTGGCACTCGGTGGGCCAGTTCGACGTCTTCGGTCCGCTGCTGGACACCCCGCCGCGCGCCGTCGTGCTGGCCGCGCCGGTCTTCGTGCCGCACCAGTGGGAGGAGTGAGGGTGCGTCCGGTCCGGGTGCTCGTCCACCTCAACAACCTGGCCCTGGGCGGGGCCCAGCTCAACGCGCTGGACCTGGCCCGCACCCTGCGTGCCCGCGGCCACCACCCGGTGCTCTTCGCCCAGGGGGTGGCCGGCCCCGCGCCGCTGGTGGAGCGGGCCGCCGGGTACGGGCTGGACCTGGTGGTCTGCGGCGGGCCCGACACCCCGCGCGCCGTGCTGCGCCGGCGGCTGCGGGCACTGGCGGCCGAGCACGGCAGCGAGCTGCTGCACGCCTGGGAGGTGCGGGCCGCCCGCAACGCCTACTTCGGCCCCGGGCGCTTGGGCCGGCTGCCGGTCGTCACCACCTTCTACGGGATCCGGATGCTGCGCGGGATGCCCCGCCACCAGCCGCTGGTGCTGGGCCTGGGCGCGCTGCTGCCGCAGGGCCGGGCGTTCGGCCACCGGGCGCTGAGCCTGATCGAGCCGCCGGTCGACACGACGAGCGACGCACCGGGAGAGGTCGACGGGGCCGACTTCCGGCGCGAGCACGGGATCGGGCCGGACGAGCTGCTGCTGGCCGTGGTCACCCGGCTGGTGCCCGACCTGGAGAAGGACGCGGGAGCCGAGCTCACCGTCGAGGCGGTGCGCCGGCTGGCCGACCCGCGGGTCCGGCTCGCGGTGGTCGGCGCCGGCCCCAGCCTGGAGCGCCTGCGCGCGGCGGCCCGGGCGGCCAACACGGAGCTGGGCCGCGAGGCCGTCCTGGTCCCCGGCCAGCTGGCCGACCCGCGCCCGGCCTACCAGGCGGCCGACGTGGTGCTCGGCATGGGCGGCTCGGCGCTGCGCGGCCTGGCCTTCGGCAAGCCGGTGATCGTGCACGGCGCGGCCGGCTACAGCGCGATCCACCAGCCCGGACCGCTGGTCGAGGCGCACGCCTCGCGCTGCATGTACGGCACCGGCGCCGGCACCCGCTCGCCGGACGTGCTGGCCGACCAGCTGCGCGAGCTGCTCGACGACCCGCCGCGCCGCGCCGAGCTGGGCGCCTGGGGACGCGGCTGGGTGGTCGGCCGGTTCTCGCTGGAGGCCGCGACCACCGCCTTCGAGCAGCTGTACGCCGAGGCGCTGGCGCACCGCCCCGGGCCGCTGCGCTGGCTGCGCGACGCCGAGCAGATGGGCCGCTACGAGTTCGTCAAGCCCGCCCTGCGGCGCGCGCTCGGGCGCTGAGGCCGGGCCGCCGGCCGTCAGCTCGCCCCGTAGGTGCGGCCCTTCCAGGCGGCGCCGCGCCCGCGGTAGTGCTGCACGGCGGAGTCGAGCGTCATCAGCAGGTAGAGCAGGGCGGTGAACGGCAGCAGCAGCGCCGCCGGGTGGGGCCGGCCGTAGTAGCGGACCATCGGCAGGAAGGTGGCGGCCATCAGCGCCCAGGCCGCGGCGCCCAGCGCGAGCGGCACCGGCCGGCCGGCGACCAGGCCCAGCACCGTCGCCGCCACCGGCACCAGGTAGACCATGGCCAGCCCGAGCACGGTGACCACCAGCAGCGCCGGCGAGTGCCGCAGCTGGGCGTAGGCGCTGCGGCTGACCATCCGCCACAGCGGCGCCAGCCCCGGATAGGGGCGCACGCTCAGCACCCGAAGCTCCGGCGAGCGCTCCGCCAGCCCCAGCCAGGTCCGCCCGCCCGAGCCCTTGACCGCGCGGGCCAGCGAGACGTCGTCGATCACCGCACCGCGGATCGCCGCGATCCCGCCGGCCCGCTCCAGCGCCGCGCGGCGCACCAGCGTGCAGCCGCCGGCCGACGCCGCGGTCCGGGCGCCGGGGCGGTTGCTCCACCGGAAGGGGTAGAGCTGGGCGAAGAAGTAGACGAAGGCCGGCACGATCAGCCGCTCCCAGCCGGTCTCGGTGCGCAGCCGCGCCATCTGCGAGACGAGGTCCAGGCGCTCGGCCTCCGCGCCGGCGACCAGGGCCGCCAGCAGGTCGGGGCCGTGCGCGATGTCGGCGTCCGTCAGCAGCAGCAGCTCCGCACCGCCGGCCAGCTCCACCCCGTGCCGCAGCGCCCACAGCTTGCCGGTCCAGCCCGGCGGCAGCGGCGGGGGCGTGCTGACGGTCAGCGGCAGACCCCCGTCGGTCGCCAGCTTGCGGGCCACCTCGGCGGTACCGTCCGTGCTGTGGTCGTCCACCAGGATCACCTCGCACCGCCCCGGATAGCGCTGCGCCAGCAGCCCGGGCAGGCTCAGCGGCAGCACCGCCGCCTCGTCGCGGGCCGGCACCACCACCGCCACCCGCGGCCAGCGCGCCGGCGCGGGGCGGTGCGGCGGCAGCCGCAGGTCCGTGCGCCAGAAGAACCCCTGGCCCAGTGCCAGCCAGAGCCAGCAGAGCAGCGACAACCCGCTCGTCCACAGCAGCAGCATCACGCTGGCAGTCTGCCGCAGCGGCCGCACCAGGGTGGCTGCCACGCGCGGATCGGCTAGGGTCGTTCCCTGTGAAGATCGCACTGCTGGACTCCGGAATCGGACTGCTCGCGGCCGCCGCTGCCCTGCGGCACCAGCGGCCGGACGCCGATCTGGTGCTCTCCTGTGACCCCGACGGCATGCCCTGGGGCCCGCGCACGCCCCAGGACATCGCCGAGCACGCGCTGGCCTGCGCCCGGGCCGCGGCCGCCTACCGACCCGACGCGCTGGTGGTGGCCTGCAACACGGCCTCGGTGCACGCGCTGGACGCGCTGCGCGACGCGCTGGAGCCCGGACTGCCGGTGATCGGCACCGTCCCGGCGATCAAGCCGGCCGCGCTGGGCGGCGGCCCGGTGGCCATCTGGGCCACCCCGGCCACCACCGGCAGCGCCTACCAGCGCGGGCTGATCGCCGACTTCGCCGACGGCGCGGCGGTCACCGAGGTGCCCTGCCCGGGCCTGGCCGAGGCCGTCGAGCAGGCCGACGAGGCCGCGCTCGAGCAGGCGATCGCGGCCGCGGCTGCGCTCACCCCGCCCGGCACGGCCGCCGTCGTGCTCAGCTGCACCCACTACGAGATGGTCGACGAGCGGATCCGCGCGGCGGTGGCCGCCGCCGGCCACCCGCGGCTGACGCTGCACGGCCCGGCCGGCGCGGCGCCCGGGTAGCCGACCGCGAGGTTGACGATCAGCTCCATCGCCACCGAGGGGATCCGCTGCGGGTCGGTCTGCTGCCAGCGCTGGACCCCGTCGACGTACCAGGTGAGCGCGTGCGGCTCCCAGTCCAGCGCGAAGACGTGGTAACCGGCCGGGAAGTCCACCGGCCCGTAACTCTGCCCGGCGGTCTCCTCGTTGCCGAACACCCCCACCCAGTGCACGTTCATGTCGACCTGCCGGGTCACCTCCGGGAACTCGGCGACGTCCAGCTCCGGTGGCGCCGAACGGGTGACGGGCAGCAGCCAGAAGGCCGGGAACATGCCGCCCTGCGGGGGAATCCGCAGCGCGGCGGCGAAGTAGCCGTAGGTGAAGGTCTCCCGGGGCTGGGCGTCCCAGGAGTCCCGGCCGGTGCTGATCATGCCCGAGGTCCAGGGGTGGTTGCCGCCGTCGGTGCCGGGGGTGTCCCGCCGGGTGGCGGTCAGCGTCGCCACCCCGCCGCCCACCGTGACCTGGCTCGGCAGGTACCACTCCTGCTCGTGGTTGCCGCCGTTGGTGCAGCCGGCGTTGTTCCAGTCGTAGCAGGTGGTCCAGCGCGAGCTGTCCAGGGTCGTCCCCTCGAAGGTGTCCGCGAAGACCTGGTGCCAGGGACCGGCGGCGGCGGGCTGGTCGGTGGGGACGGCGGCCGGGGCCGGTCCCACCGGCGGGGTCGGCGTCACGGCCGGGGTGCTGCCCGGGGCGGCCGGGGTGCCCCCGCAGGCGGCCACCAGCAGCAGGAGGCCGACCGCGGCCACCCGCGGCCCGGCCGGCGAGTGGACGAGCGGGCGCGGCGAGCGGGCCGGCCGGTGGCGGGCGGACCGGACGGCGAGCCGGCGGGCGAACAGCTGCGGGGACGGCGGCCGGTCCGGCGGGAGCCGGTCGGGCGGCAACGGGTCCGGCGGCAGCGGATCGGGCAGCGGTGGGTCGGGCAGCCGTGGGTCCGGCGGTGCGGACGGCGGTGGCTCGGCCGACGGGGGCGCCCCGGACCAGCGGCCCGGACCCGCCCCGCGCCCACCGCTCCGCCCCGGCGGCCACCGCCGCGGGCGCAGCGTGAGCAGGGTGGTCAGCGCCGCCAGCGCCCCCACCGCGCGCGGCACGGTGAACGCGTGGTTCAGGTAGAACGCCTCGGCCACCAGGGCCAGCAGCGCCAGGCTGACCGCGACCGTCAGCACCAGGCCCTCCAGGGCGTCCAGCGGGTCGGTGCGGCGCGGCGACACCGGGCGCACCGCGGCCGCGCCCGGCCCCAGCAGCAGGAACGCGGCCAGCAGCACCACCCGCAGCGGGAAACCGGCCGGCAGCGCGGTGACGAGCAGGGCCGCCCAGCCGCTCAGGGCCAGGGCGAGCCGCACGCGAGGGGTCATCGGGTGTCTCCCGTGTGGGCGGGCAGGAACTTGTAGATGACCGCGTCCGGGCTCTGGTAGATCCGGGTCAGCCGCGGTGAGCTGTCGGCGGCGGCCTGCACGTTCGCCACCGTGCCGGCGGGCATGATCCCGGTCAGGTCGACGTCGGCGGCCTGCGCGCGGGTGAGGATCAGGTAGGCGGCCGGGCCGAACCCGTTGTCCGCGCGGTCCAGCGCCGCCTGGGGATCGCTGACCACCAGGTGCTGGAAGGTCAGGCTGCTCTGGGTGAAGACCAGCCGGTCGTGGTTCTCGTAGTTGAGGTCCAGGCCCGGCAGGTCGCTGGTGACCGAGATGATCAGCGCACCGGTGCTCGCGTGTTCGGCCAGGTAACGGCCGGCGGTCACCTCGCCGGTGGTGAAGTGGTTCATGTCCTCCTTGCCGTAGTAGCCGAAGAACAGGCCGCCGAGCAGGCCGAAGAGCACGCCCAGCGCGGCCACCGCGCGCAGCCGCGGCCGGGAGCCGGGCTGCAGCAGCAGCGCGGCGGCCAGGAACGCGGTGGCGGGCAGCGCGAAGAGGTAGGCGCGGAAGAGCATCTCGCCGCCGTAGCTGTTGGCGGCCAGCACCGGCAGCGGCGCGATCACCAGCAGCGGCAGCCCGGTGCGCCGCACCCACGGGCGGCGCACGAAGCCGGCCAGCGCGAGCGCGAAGAGCGTGGCGGACATCCCGCGGTCCACCCAGGCGAGCAGGACCTGGCCGCTGGAGGCGGAGCCGAGCCCGGCCAGGCCGGCCAGCGCGTTGGAGTCCGGCGCGGCGAGCGCCTTCACGAAGCCGCCCAGGTTGGCCGAGACGAAGGGGCGGGCCACGGTGGCGTTCCACAGCAGGGTCATGCCGACCGCGCCGAGCAGCAGCGGCAGCACGGTGCGGCGGTTGCGCCGGGGCAGCCAGAGCACCAGCAGGGCGCTGATCAGCATCAGCGGGGTCAGCTGGTGCGAGGAGACGATCGCGGCCTCCAGCACCAGCAGCAACGCGAGCCGCGAGGGCCGCCAGCCGGCCACCGCCGGGTCCGGTTCCCGGCCCGGGGCGCGCAGCCCGTGCGCCCCGCCCGCCGCGCGCACCGCCTGCAGCCGGCGCACCAGCACGGCCATGATCGTGACGTAGAGCAGGAAGGCGAAGGCCTGCGGCGAGAAGTAGTCCTGGCCGATCCAGGAGGCGGAGTAGAAGATCCACACCCCGCCCCAGACCAGCCGGCGGTCCTGGGTGACCGAGCGGTAGAGCAGCAGCAGCGGGCCGAGCAGCAGGACGTTGACGATCACCGGCGTCCAGACCGCGTAGCCGAGCGCCGAGTGGAGCCCGGTGGCCCGCAGCACCAGCGCGTTGAGCTGGAAGAAGCCCGGCCACTGGTTGTAGATGTCCAGCTCCTGGGCGTGCGGCACGGTCCCGTTGTGGCGCATCATCTCGTCGAGCACGGCGATGTGCTTCCAGGCCCAGGCGTAGCGCAGCTGCGGGTAGAGCAGGCTCGGGGTGGCGTGGATCATCGCGATCAGGCCGAGCACGTAGCCGGCCGGCCAGCCCCGGCCGGTGCCGGGGTCGCGCAGCGCGGCCGCGAAGCCCAGGGTGAGCACCACGATGCCGGCCCAGTAGAGCGCGGGCAGCACCTGGAGCAGGCCCAGGTCACCCATCCGGCCCAACTGGACCCCGCGCAGCGAGAGCAGCCAGAGCACCAGCGCCAGCGGCAGCGCCGCCCGCGGGACCCAGCGGGGCAGCTGCCGGGGGCCACCGGCGCGTTCGCCGGGGCCGCGGTGCTCGGCGCGCCCGGTCGCGGTG
>NZ_BAAALF010000190.1:0-15622 GCF_039528135.1 Kitasatospora nipponensis
TTCTGCGCCTGCAGCATGGTGCCCATCGCCCCGTCGGCGACCACCACCCGCGTCGTCAGGGCCTCGCGCAGGGCGGTGGCACGGGCCTGGTCGGGCCCGGTCACCTGGCACCCACCGGTGTCTCGCCGATGGAGGCGAGCAGCTCCTCGGCGGTGGCGCTGTACTCCTGGGTGCCGACCGTCTCCAGCACCCTGGTGGCCAGCGCGCAGCCCAGCCGGGCCGCGCGCGGCAGCTCCCAGCCCAGGCTGAGCCCGGCCAGGAAGCCGGCCCGGAAGCCGTCGCCCACGCCGGTCGGGTCCTGCCCGCGGCCGGTCGGCACGGCCGGGACGGTGATCGGCTCGGTGCCGGCACCGGCGATCACCACACCGTCCGCGCCGTGCGTGGTGATCCAGGTGCCCACCCGGGCGAGGATCTCCTCCTGGCTCCAGCCGGAGAGCTGCAGCAGCAGCGCCGACTCGTAGGCGTTGGTGAAGAGGTACGTGGCGCCCTCCACCAGCTGACGGGCCTCCTCACGGCCGAGCCGGGCCAGTTGCTGGGAGGGGTCGGCGGCGAACGGCAGGCCCAGCGCGCGGCACTCCTCGGTGTGGCGCACCATCGCGGCCGGGTCGTTGGGCGCGATCACCACCAGGTCGAGCCCGCCGGCCCGCTCGGCGATCGGGGCCAGCTCCAGCTCGCGCGCCTCGGACATCGCCCCGGCGTAGAAGGTGGCGATCTGGTTCTGGTCCACGTCGGTGGTGCAGACGAACCGGGCGGTGTGCCGGGTCCGGCTGACCAGCACCGAGCCGGTGTCCACCCCGGCCTCCTCCAGCCAGGCCCGGTACTCGCTGAAGTCCGCGCCCACCGCGCCGACCAGGATCGGGGCGAGCCCGAACCGGCCCAGGCCGAAGGCGATGTTGGCGGCGACCCCACCGCGGCGGACCACCAGGTCGTCGGCGAGGAAGGAGAGCGAGACCTTGTCGAGCTGGCCCTCGATCAACTGGTCGGCGAACCGGCCGGGGTAGACCATCAGATGGTCGGTGGCAATCGAACCGGTGACGGCGATGCGCACAGCGGTGCCTCCTTGGGCAACAGATCGCTACGAGGGGGTTGGCCGGCGCCGGCCGCCACCGGCGGGAGCGCGATGGACGTCGGGACCGTGCGGTGCGGGCCCCGGCGGACCGGGGCCTGGGCGGGCGGGGACCGGCCGGGGGGCCGGCCGGTCCGGGATCAGCCCAGCGCGACGGCGCGGAGCTTCTCCACCCGGTCGGTCCGCTCCCAGGTGAAGTCCGTCAGCTCACGGCCGAAGTGACCGTAGGCCGAGCTCTGGGCGTAGATGGGCCGCAGCAGGTCCAGGTCGCGGATGATGGCGGCCGGGCGCAGGTCGAAGACCGCGCTGACGGCCTGCTGGATCTTCTCCACCGCGACGGTGCCGGTGCCGAAGGTCTCCACGAACAGGCCCACCGGCTCGGCCTTGCCGATCGCGTACGCGACCTGCACCTCGCAGCGCCGGGCCAGGCCCGCCGCCACCACGTTCTTGGCGACCCAGCGCATCGCGTAGGCGGCCGAACGGTCCACCTTGGACGGGTCCTTGCCGGAGAAGGCGCCGCCGCCGTGGCGGGCCATGCCGCCGTAGGTGTCCACGATGATCTTGCGGCCGGTCAGACCGGCGTCGCCCATCGGGCCGCCGATCTCGAAGCGGCCGGTCGGGTTGACCAGCAGGCGGTAGCCCTCGATGTCCAGCTCGATGCCGGCGCCGGCCAGCGCGGCGAGCACCGGCTCGACCACGAACTCCTGGACGTCGGGGGCGAGCAGCGAGTCGAGGTCGATGTCGCTGGCGTGCTGCGAGGAGACCACCACGGTGTCCAGGCGCACGGCCTTGTCGCCGTCGTACTCGATGGTGACCTGGGTCTTGCCGTCGGGGCGCAGGTAGGGGATGGTCCCCTCCTTGCGCACCTGGGTGAGCCGCTGGGCGAGCCGGTGCGCCAGCCAGATCGGCAGCGGCATCAACTCGGGGGTGTCGTCGCAGGCGTAGCCGAACATCAGGCCCTGGTCGCCGGCGCCCTGGCGGCCGAGGTCGTCCTCCTCGCCCTCGACCCGGCTCTCGTACGCGGTGTCGACGCCCTGGGCGATGTCCGGGGACTGCGAGCCGATCGAGATCGACACCCCGCAGGACTCGCCGTCGAAGCCCTTGGCCGAGGAGTCGTAGCCGATGTCCAGCACGGTCCGGCGCACCAGCGAGGCGATGTCGGCGTAGGCGCTGGTGGTGACCTCGCCGGCGATGTGCACCTGGCCGGTGGTGATCAGCGTCTCCACCGCGACCCGGGACGTGGGGTCCTGCGTGAGCAGGGCGTCCAGGATGGTGTCGCTGATCCGGTCGGCGATCTTGTCGGGATGGCCCTCGGTGACGGACTCCGAGGTGAACAGACGACGGGACACGGTTCCTCCGGATGGTCGGCTTCGGCGGGCGGCAGGCGTCAGCGGGCCATCGGCCGCCCCCCTGCACCCTGCAGACCCTGCACAGGGTGGGTGGCCCCTCTTCAAGGCTGCTCAAGGCCGGGTCGAAGAGGTGGCCCGGGCCCGCCGGCCGCCGGCGCCCGCCCGCGCTCCAGCGGGACCCGAGCGGCGCACCGCACCGTGCCCGGGTCAGCGCGCACACGAGCGGGCAGCAGAGCGGACGGACGAGAGGAGAACGGGCGATGACTGAGCCGACGACTGGGCCGACCAGCCGATCACCGTTGCGGATCCTGGTCATTGGCGGCGGCATCGGCGGCCTCTGCCTGGCCCAGGGCCTGCGGCAGGCCGGAGTCGCGGTCACCGTGTACGAACGCGACGCCTCCGCCGAGGGGCGGCGCCAGGGGTACCGGCTGCGGATCAGCCCCGAGGGCGAGGCCGGGCTGCGGGCCTGCCTGCCGCAGCCGTTGCAGGAGCTGCTGGCGGCCACCTCCAACGTCCGCGACGACGCCGGCCTGCTGGCCTACGACGAGAACCTGGTCGAGCAGTGGGCGCCGCGCTTCGAGGACCCGCGGGCGGACCGGGAGGACAAGATCGACGCGGTCGACCGGGTGACGCTGCGCCGGATCCTGCTGGCGGGCCTGGAGGACGTGGTCGTCTTCGGCAAGAACTTCGAGCGCCTGGAGCGCACCGAACGCGGCACCGTCGTCGCCCACTTCGAGGACGGCAGCTCGGCCGAGGGCGACCTGCTGATCGCCGCCGACGGGACCAACTCCAAGGTGCGCGAGCAGCTGCGGCCCACCGACCAGCCCACCGACCTGGGGATCCGGACGATCTTCTCGCGGATCCCGCGCGACGCCGCGGTCGCCGCGGGCCTGCCCGAGGCGCTGCACGACCGCTTCAGCTACGTGATCGGCTCGGACGGCCACCACCTGGGCCTGATGCCGATGACCTTCCGCACCCGGCCCTCCGAGGCCGCCGCCCGCTGGTGGCCCGGCGCCAACCTGGTCGACAGCGACGACTACTACATGTCGGTCTTCAACGTGCACCTGGCCGACCTGGGCCTGGACGACGCGGCCTTCTTCGCGCTCAGCGGCGAGGAGCTCTGCCGCCTGGTGGTGGACCGCACCGCGGCCTGGCACCCCGACCTGCGCGGCATCTTCACCCACGCGCTGCCCGAGACCACCTTCGCGGTCGCGCTGCGCGCCACCCAGCCGGTCGAGGCGTGGGAGGCCGGCCCGGTGGTCCCGTTGGGCGACGCGGTGCACAGCATGCCGCCCTCGGGGGGCGTGGGCGCCAACACGGCGGTGCGTGACGCCGAGGCGCTGACCCGGCTGCTGACGGCCGTGGTGCGCGGCGAGCTGGAGCTGGCCGAGGCGCTGGCGGAGTACCAGAAGGCGATGGTGGAGTACGCCACCGAGGGCGTGGAGATGTCGCTGAAGATCGCCCAGTGGTCGATCAAGAAGGTCGCCACCTCCTGACGGTGGTGCGCGGCGCACGGCAACGGCAGCGGGGCCGGCCACTGGGTGGCCGGCCCCGCTGCTCGCGTCCGCGCTCGGTCAGCGCCCGCCGGCGGTGCGCACGATCTCGCCGTTGACGTTGCCGTTGGCCTCCGAGCAGAGGAAGACGATGACCCGCGCCACGTCGTCCGCGGTGGCCAGCTTGCCGCTGGGCGCCTCCTCGGCGGCCTTCTCGATGATCGCCGGGTCGACGTTCTGCAGGCTCTCGGTGAGCGTGCCGCCGGGCGAGACCACGTTGGCCAGGATGCCGTCGCGGGTCCAGGCCAGGCCGCGGGCGAAGCCGTGCAGGGCGGCCTTGGCCGCGCTGTAGATCTCCGAGCCGGGCGAGCCGTGGTCGGCGGTGACCGAGGAGAGCAGCACGACCCGGCCCCAGCCGCGCTCGCGCATGCCGCCGAGCGCGTGGCGCACGGTGAGCATGTGGCCCTCGACGTTGTCCCGCAGCTGCGGGAACCACTCGTCGGTGGGCAGGTTCTCGAACCGCGGCAGCTGGTCCGGGTCCACCCAGGAGAAGGACTGCGCGTTGGCCACCACGATGTCGATGCCGCCCCAGGCGGCCTCCACCGCGCGCACCGCCGCCTCGATCGAGGCGGGGTCGCCCAGCGCGCACTGCTCGGCGCGGGCGCGCTCGGGGCCGCCCAGCTCCTTGACCACGTTCTCGGCCGCGTCCGCGTCCGAGTGGTAGGTGATCGCGACCCGCGCGCCCTCGGCCGCGAAGATCCTGGCGGTGGCGCGGCCGATGCCGCGCGTCGCGCCGGTGATGAGGACTCGCTTGTCCCGCAGTCCCAGATCCACTCCGTTGTCCCTTTCCGTGGTGCACAAGTGCTTTGGTGCGTACGTTAATTGATGGTACGCCAGAGAATTCCGCCGGGGCCCGGCAAGCGGGCCCCGGCGGGATCGGAGGTCAGTACTCCTCGCGGTTGCCACCGCGGTCGAGGTAGAGGTCCTCGGCCATCTTCTGGCGCATCGACGGCACCCGGGAGGCGAGCCAGAAGTAGCCGCGCATCGAGGCCAGCACCAGCCGGCCGATGTAGGGCTTGTTGATCGGCTGGTCGCCCGAGGTCTGCTTCTTGGACTCCTTGACCGCCTCGGTGCCGTAGACCACCATCTTGGTCTCGTACTCCAGCACCGCGTCGATGAGCGTCATCTCGTCGTTGCGGAACTTGATCAGGTTGCGGCACAGCCGGGCCGCGTCGCGCAGCGCGGTGTTGGCGCCCACGCCCTGACCCGGGGTCATGGTGTGGATCGCGTCGCCGATCAGGGTGATGTTGGTGGGGGTCCACTGGTCGATCGGCACCGAGGTGCGGATGTTGACCGCGAAGCAGGTGCTGGGGTCGCCCAGCGTGAAGAGCTTGCGCAGGTCCGGGTGCCAGTTGCGGGTCATGTCGAGGGTGAGCTTGATCAGGTCCTCGGGGCTCTTCTTCATGATGTCCGCGGGGAACTTGTCGGTCGAGGCCCAGAAGCCCCAGTTGATGTAGTCCCGGGTGTTGTCGAAGAGCAGGCCCGGCCACTGCGAGATCAGCGCCGCGTCGTTGCCGCCGATGCTGTTCTTGACGTTGCCGTCCGGGTCCCAGCCGAACTCCATCGAGTGCAGGATGCAGCTGTAGCCCTTGGGCGCCACCACCAGGCCGATGCCCTTGAAGACCTTCTCCGGGAGCAGCTTCTTGGTCGCCTCGGTCATCGGCACCTTGGCGGTGATCGAGATGATGTTGGCGTCCTCGACCGTGGCGTGCGGCAGGTACTGCTGGCGCACCCGGGAGCTGGCGCCGTCGGCGGCCACCAGCAGGTCACCGGTGGCCTTGGTGCCGTCCTCGAAGTAGGCGGTGACCCGGCCGTCCGGCTCCTTCTCGTAGTGCGTGAAGGTCTTGTCGAAGTGGACGATGTCCTCGATGCCGGTGAGCAGCACCTGGCGCAGCGTCATCCGGCTGACCGACTTCTCGTTGTTGACCGGGTCCTCGTCCACCACCAGCTCGAGGGTGATGTTCGGCTTCAGGTTCTCCTTGAGGAAGCTGAAGTACTTCGGCGCCCGGGCGCAGGTGGCCAGGAAGGTGTCGAACAGGTCGTCCGGCAGCAGGTACTTCAGCGCCCGGCTGCCGTCGGGGTTGATCCCCACCCGGTAGCCGTGCAGCCCGCTGTTGCGGGTGCGGTCGCGCTCGTACACGGCGACGCTGATGCCCGCCCGCTGCAACCCGTGGGCCAGCGCCATGCCGCCGGTGCCGCCCCCGATGACGATGACGTGGAACGGTGAGTCGGTCATCTTGAAAATCTTCCCCTCATGAATGTCTTGAATCCGGGATCGGTCCACCGCCGACCGCGGGTCAGGCCCAGACGGTGCTCATCTGCTCGTCCCGGATGGCGAAGACCTGGCGGTCCAGCAGCGAGTTGAGGATCACCGCCGAGCGCACCGCGAGCAGGCTCAGGTTCGGGTCGGCCAGGCCGTGACCCACCCGGCTGCGGTTCTGCACGTACATCCGGTTGGTCTCGGAGTGCTTCCAGCGGATCGAGTAGTCCGAGTCGATCACCGGCTCGTGCGAGGTGTCGGTCTCCATCAGCTCCAGCAGCCCGGCGCCCAGCGGCAGCGGGGTGGCCCGCCGGCCGGTGGCCAGCACCACGAAGCGCGCGGCGTGCCGCTCGCGGCCGCCCCAGTCGCGCTCGCACCACAGCGCGATGGTGCCGTGCCGGTTGGCCGCCTCGACCACGCTGCGGCCCGGCAGCATCATCACCGGCGAGCGGCCCTCGCGCAGCGAGGCCTCGTAGTTGGCCTGGTAGAGCTGCTGCAGGGTGGCCATCGAGACGCCGTCGCTGGTGAGCGTCTGCTCGGCGGCGTAGCGCTCGCGCACGCCCTCCGGCAGGCCCTGGAAGAACCGCAGGTAGGTGGGGCGGTAGAAGTCGTTGGCGGAGGGCGAGTCGTCCATCGGGGCGAACCACGGGCGCCGGCCGATCCAGCGGATGTCGCGGTAGCCGCGCTGCAGCAGGTTGAGCACGCACTCGGCGCCGGTCTGGCCGCCGCCCACCACGATGACCTGCTCGTAGGGCTTGGCCGCGACCGTGGTCAGGTGGCCCTCCAGGTGCTCGGCCAGCACCACGCCCTCGATGTCGCGGTCCTCGAAGCAGGCCGGCACCTCGGGACGGGTGCCCAGGCCGAAGACCACGTGGTCGGCGGTGGCGACCGGGCCGGCCGTGCCGTGCAGCACGAAGCGCCCGCCCTGGAAGTCGACCTGCTCGACGGCCGTCCCGTAGCGCACGCAGCCCAGCTCGCCCGAGGCCCAGGCCAGGTAGCGGGCGTACTCCAGGCGCGGGATGGAGTCGTACTGGGCGTTCAGGAAGGCGTAGATGCGGCCGGTGGTGACCAGGTAGTTGAGGAAGGAGAGCCGGTTGCGCGGGTCGGCCAGCGAGACCAGGTCCTTGATCCAGGAGGTCTGCAGCTGGGTGCCGGCGCCGAGCAGCCCGGGGTGCCAGGCGGGGCCCTCGCGCTTCTCGAACAGGGCGATGCCCTCGGGCAGCTCGTCGGCGGCCAGGGCGGCCAGGCTCAGGTTCGCGGGTCCGGCTCCGAGGCCGGCCACCTGGTGGTGGGGAAGGGCCTGACCGTCCCCTTCGGGCGGTGGGGTCACGCCGAGTCGTTCTGGCATCCGAACGGCACCTCCTCGAAGTCGTCTGTCCGTCACCGCACCGGGCCGGCTGCCCGGCCACGCCCCGCTGGCAGGCTTGCAGCGGACCGTGGAGTGCGGCTCGAGCCGCACTTGAGCGGTTCCTGAGCGGCCCTCGAGCGCCGGACGGGCGGGCGGCGGGCCGCCGGCCCGAACGCGCGCACGGGCCGGTTCGGGATCGGAGGACCAGCCTGGCCCCGGGGTACGGAGCCCCGGTCGAACGCTGCTGGACCCACCAACATCGCGAGTTGAGCTGAGTGCGAGTCGTCTTGGAGCAGGGGCTAGCAGCCTCGTGCGGGCGGCGTGGCTGCGCTGCTGCCCGGCCGAGCCCGGGCCGAGGCCGCATCCGTCCACAGAAGGGCGAACAGGTGACCACCTCTTCCACCGGCGCGATCCCCGTAGCGGCCGCCGCCGACTTCCGCGCGCTGATGTCCGGCTTCCCCACCGGCGTCTCCGTCGTGGCCTCCTACGCCCCCGACGGCGAGCCGCGCGGGATGACCTGCTCGGCCGTCTGCAGCGTCACGCTGGAACCGCCGACCCTGCTGACCTGCCTGCGCACCGAGACCCGGACGCTGTCCGCGGTCCTGGACTCGCGCCGGTTCACGGTGAACCTGCTGCACGGGCGGGCCCGGGCCACCGCCGAGCTGTTCGGCTCCGGGGCGGCGGACCGCTTCGGCCAGGTGCGCTGGACCCGCGGCCCGAACGGCGGCGGACCGCAGCTGGTCGACGACGCGCACGCGATCGCGGACTGCCGGGTGAGCGCGGCGCACCAGGTCGGCTCGCACACCGTCGTCTACGGCGAGGTGGTGCGGATCGTCCTGCTGCCGGGGCGCGGCCCGCTGCTGTACGGCATGCGCGAGTACGCGGCCTGGCCCCTGCTGCACCTGTGACCGCACGCTGACCGCGGCCGGCCCGGCGCCGGCGGCGAGCAGCCGGACACCGACGGGGCCGCGAAACGGCGAACCGCCCCGGAACTCGACCGAGTTCCGGGGCGGTGGCGTGCTCGCTCCTGACGGGCCTGACGTTCCGTCAGACCGACTTGAGCATACCCGCGTCGATCAGCCAGTCCGCACCGGTGGCGTTCGGCAGCCGGTCCGAGGCCAGCAGCAGCACGATGTCGGCGACCTCCTCGGGCTTGATGATCTCGCCGGTGGTCAGGCTCATCCACTTCGGCACCGCGGCGACCAGGTCCTCGACCGACATGCCCATCCGCTGGGCGCGCTGGGGGCTGTTCCAGGTGTCGGTGAGCACCGGGCCGGGCGAGACGGTGTTGACCCGCACGCCCTTGGGGCCGAACTCCTCGGAGAGCGCCTTGGTGAGGTTGGTCAGCGCGGCCTTGGCGGCGCCGTACTCGGCGAGCCGCGGCGCGGCGAGCCGGCCGTTGACCGAGCCGATGTTGACGATCGAGCCGCGGTTCTCCAGCAGGCTGGGCAGCGCCGCGCGGATGGTGCGCACCGCGCTGAAGAAGTTCAGCTCGAAGCCCTTGGCCCAGCCCTCGTCGTCCAGGTCGAGGAAGCCCTGGGCGGAGACCGTGCGGCCGCCCACGTTGTTCACCAGGATGTCCACGCCGCCGAGCTTCTCGACGGCGTGGGCCACCAGCGCGGCCGGGCCCTCGGGGGTGACCAGGTCGACGGCCAGGGTGTGCGCGGTGGCCTCGCTCAGCTCGGCACCGATGGTGCGCGCGCCGCCGACCACCTCGACGCCCTCGGCGACCAGCGCCTTGACGATGGCCAGCCCGATGCCCCGGCTGGCACCGGTGACCACGGCCCGCTTGCCCTTCAACTGCAGATCCATGACGACTCCTCATTCGGCGGTACGACGGACGGTGACGTGCGGCGGTGACAGGTGGTGGTGACCCGCGGCGGTGACGGGCGGCGGGTCACCGGGCGGCGGTCACCAGGTGACGGGCAGCGTGTGCGGACCGCGGACCAGGCCGCCCTCGCACCAGGTGATCTCCTCGGCCGGCACCGCCAGGCTCAGGGTCGGCAGCCGGCGCAGCAGCGCGCCCATCGCCACCTGGAGCTCCAGGCGGGCCAGCGCCGAGCCCAGGCAGCGGTGCAGGCCGTAGCCGAAGCCCAGGTGCTGGTTGGCGGGGCGGTCGAAGTCGACCTCGGCGGCGTTGGCGAAGACGCTCTCGTCGCGGTTGGCGGCGGTCATCACCGGCAGCACGTACTCGCCGGCGCGCACCAGCGTGCCGCCCAGCTCGACGTCCTCGACGGCGCGCCGCGGCGAGCCGGTGCTGACGCCCAGCGGCGTGTAGCGCAGCATCTCCTCGATCGCCGCCGGGAGCACCTCGGGGTCCTCCAGCAGCCGGCGGTGGTGGTCGGGGTGGGTCAGCAGGAAGTACGTGAAGTTGGCCAGCTGGTCGGCCAGCACCTCGTGGCCGGCGATCAGGATGGTGACCGCGATGCCGACCAGCTCCTCGTCCGCCAGCTCGCCCTCGGCGACCAGCGAGCCGAGCAGGTCGGCGGACGGCTCACGGTGCCGGGTCTGCACCAACTCGACCAGGTAGGACCGCAGTTCCTGGCCGGCGGCGCCGATCTGCTCGACCGTCAGCTGGTGCAGCTTGGCGGCCAGGAAGGACTCGGCCAGCTCCCGGAAGCGGGCCCGGTCGGGCTCCGGCACGCCCAGCAGCTCGCAGATCATCAGGATCGGCACCGGCAGCGCGAAGAGCTCCATCAGGTCGGCCGGGCCGCCGTGCTTCTCCAGGGTGTCCAGCAGGCCGCCGATGATCTCCTCGGCCCGCGGGCGCAGCCGCTCCACCCCGCGGACCGTGAAGGCCGCGTTGAGCAGCCGGCGCAGCCGGTCGTGCTCCAGGCCGTCCGAGGAGATCAGCAGGTTGGCGCGCTGGACCAGCGGCAGCAGCCGCGGCTCGTCGGGGCCCACCGACTGGGCGCGGCTGAAACGGCGGTCGGAGAGCAGCGACTTGACGTCCTGGTGGCGCACAGCCAGGTAGGCGGGGCCGCCGAAGGGCAGCTTGACCGGGCACATGCCCGGCTCGGCGCGCAGCCGCTGCAGCTCCGGCTCCACGTCCAGGCCGAGCGGGTCGCCGAACGGGAAGGCCGGCGGTTCGGGAGCAGTGCTCATCCCATTCTCCTTGGGTGGCCCCCGGCGTCAGCGAGGGGAGACAGAGGCATCCGTGGGCGCGGGGGTGCGGAGCGCGAATCGCCGCCGGGCCGATGCTGCCGCCGAAATCTGGACTGCGACTCGAACGCCGCTGGGGCCGGGTGCCCGGGCCGCCCGGTCGCCGGCTCCCCGCGGCGGTGGGCGAGCTGGGCCCGAGCCTGCCTCGAGGCCGGCGCCACAGGCTCGGGGCCATGGTGACTTCGATCGCGGCTGCCCGGGGCGGCCCCGCCCGGGCCGGCGCCGCCCTGCGCGCGGAGCTCGGCGAGCTGATGGCCGACGGCGCCCGCCGGCTCTGCGACCACCCCTACTACCAGGGCCTGCGGGACGGCACGCTGCCCGGCGCCGCCCTGCTGCACTTCACCCTGCAGGACTCCTGCCACCTGCTGCCCGGCTACGGCCGGGCGCAGGCCCGCTGCTCGGTGCTGGCCCGCGACGACCGGCAGGCCGCCGTGCTGAGCCGGATGGCCACCGGGGCGCTGGACGACTGCACCGCCCGGCTGGCCGGCCTGCACGCCACCGCCGAGCGGCTGGGCCTGGAGCTGCCGCTGCCGGCCGGCGAGGAGAAGCCGCCGATCGCCCCGACCACGCTGGGCTACGTGAGCTTCCTCGGCAACGCCACCGCCGGCTCGCTGGGCGCGGCGATCGGCGCGGTGCTGCCCTCGGCCTGGCTCTACATGCTGGTCACCGACGACCTGCTGGAGCGCCACGACCCCGGCGCCCGGTACGCGGCCGAGGTCGTCAAGGCGCACCCCGGCGAGTTCTACCGGGGCATGCTGGCGGACTTCCTGGACCTGGCCGAGCAGGTCGCCGACACCAGTTCGGCCGCCGAGCAGCGCGAGCTGGTCCGCAACGCCGGGCACGCCGTGCGCTACGAGTGGGCGTTCGTCGACGCGGCCTGGCGCCAGGAGGGCTGGCCGTTCTAGCCCGCTGCGGCCCCTGGAGGTCCGGCGCCGCTCGGCGGCACGTCCAGCCCTGCTCGAGCCTGCTTCCAGGGCACCCCGGCAGGCTGCAGCGCGTCCTTCAGGTCCAGATTTCCCGTTTCCCGGCCGCGGCCCATCCGCGTCGGCCGGAGCACCCCGAGACCGAGATGAACAAGGGAGTTTCCGCATGTGCGGTATGACTGGCTGGGTGGACTTCAGCTGCGACCTCTCGCAGGAACGGCTGATCCTCGACCGGATGACCGACGCCCTGGAGAAGCGGGGCCCCGACGCGCGGGGTGTGTGGCTCTCCAGCCACGCCCTGCTCGGCCACACCCGGAACTCCATCATCGACCTGGCCGGTGGCATCCAGCCGATGGTGGCCGAGGAGGACGGCCGCGAGCTGGCCGTCCTCTCCTACACCGGTGAGGTCTACAACTTCAAGCAGCTCCGCTCCGAGCTGGAGGCCCGCGGCCACCGCTTCCGCACCCGCAGCGACACCGAGGTGGTGCTGCGCAGCTACGTCGAGTGGGGCGCCGACTGCGCCGAGCACCTGGAGGGCATGTTCGCCTTCGCGGTGTGGAACCCGCTCACCGAGGAACTCCTGCTGGTCCGCGACCGGATGGGCATCAAGCCGGTCTTCTACAAGACCCTCCCCGGCGGCCTGATCTTCGGCTCCGAGCCGAAGGCGCTGTTCGCCAACCCGCTGGTCAAGCGGACAGTGGACGCCGACGGCCTGCGCGAGCTCTTCTCCACCGCCAAGACCCCCGGCCAGAGCGTCTTCAGCGAGCTGCGCGAGGTGCCGCCGGGCCACACCCTGACCCTCAGCCGCAAGGGCGCGGTGCTGCGCCGTTACTGGACGCTCGAGGCGCGCGACTACGGCCACGACCTGCCCACCACGATCAGCACCGTGCGCTCGATGATGGAGGAGATCGTCACCCGCGAGCTGGTCGCGGACGTGCCGCTGTGCACCGCGCTCTCCGGCGGCATCGACTCCAGCTCGATCACCGCGCTGGCCGCCATCGCCCGCAAGCAGGCCGGCGACGAGGCCGTGCGCACCATCACCGCCACCTTCGTCGGCTACAGCGAGAACTTCCGCCCCGACGACCAGCGCGACACCCCCGACGCCCCGTACGCGGCCGAACTCGCCCGCCACGTCGGCGCGGACCACACCGACATCGTGCTGGGCACCGCCGACCTGATCGACCCCGCGGCCCGCGAGGCGGCGATCATCGCCCAGGACATGCCGACCATGCTCGGCGACATGGACACCTCGCTCTACCTGATGCTGCGCGCCACCCGCGAGCACTCCACGGTCGCGCTCACCGGCGAGACCGCCGACGAGATCTTCGGCGGCTTCAAGTGGCTGCACGACGAGGAGCTCGTCGGGATCGACACCTTCCCGTGGATCGCGGCCGAGCAGCGCCAGGAGGGCAGCCGCAAGGGCCAGGGCCGCGGCCTGTTCGGCGGGGACTTCCTCGGCAAGCTGGACATGACCGGCTACTACGCCGCCAACTACGCCCAGGTCCGCGCCGACACCCCGCACCAGGCCGGCGAGAACGCCCGCGAGCACCGGATGCGCGAGCTCAGCTACGCCCACCTCTCGCGCTGGCTGCCGATGCTGCTGGACCGCGGCGACCGCCTGGCGATGGCCTCGGGCCTGGAGACCCGGGTGCCGTTCTGCGACCACCGGCTGGTCGAGTACGTCTACAACGCCCCGTGGGAGTACAAGATCTTCGACGGCCGGGAGAAGAGCCTGCTGCGGGCGGCCACCAAGGACCTGCTGCCCAAGTCGGTCCTGGAGCGCCCCAAGAGCCCCTACCCGGTGACCCAGGACCCGACCTACACCCAGGCCCTGCACCGCGAGTTCACCGCCGTGCTGAACGACCCGAACTCACCCGTGCTGCCGTTCCTGGACGTCGAGGCCGCCTGGCTGGCCGTCAAGGACCCCTCGGGCGTGGCCCACGAGTGGCACAGCCGCTCGAACATCGAGATGGCCCTGGGCTTCGACTTCTGGCTGCGCAAGTACGGTGTGCAGATCGAGCTCTGACCGTACGTCAGACTTGGGATCAGACATGCTTCGCCCGGGCTCGGCGGGCCCCTGACCGGTCCCCCGCCGAGCCCGCTCGGGGGCCCTGCCGAGAGGGCTCCGTATGAGCACCACCCCCGGGGCGGTGGAGAGGGTCGCGAAGAACGCCTGGCCGGCGCTCCTCGTCGTCCTCTTCGCCGCCTTCATGGACATGCTCGACCTGTCCATCGCCGCGGTCGCCACCCCCGCGATCCAGCGCGACCTGCACGCCGGCTACACCGCCGGGCAGTGGCTGGTCGCCGCCTACGCGCTCGCCTTCGCCGTCATGCTGATCCCCGGCGGGCGCCTGGGCGACATCTACGGCCGCCGCCGGGTCTTCCTGATCGGCGTGGCCGGCTTCACCCTCGCCTCGGCCGCCTGCGCGCTCGCGCCGTCGGCCGGCGCGCTGATCGCCGCCCGGTTCGTCCAGGGCGGCTTCGGCGCGTTGATGGTGCCCCAGGTGCTCGCCGTGCTGCAGGTGCTCTTCCCGCCCGCCAAGCGCGGCGCGGCCTTCGCCACCTACGGCACGGTGATGAACCTGGCCCAGCTGGCCGGCCCGATCGTCGGCGGCTACCTGGCCACCGACGACCTGCTCGGGCTGGGCTGGCGGGCGATCTTCCTGATCAACGTGCCGGTCGGGCTGCTGGTGATCGTCGGCACCCTGCTCCTGGTGCCCGAGTCCCGCTCCGACCAGCGGCTGCGGATCGACCTGGTGGGCGTCCTGCTGGTGGCCGTGCTGGCCGGGCTGCTGGTCTACCCGCTCCAGCAGGGCCGCTCGGCCGGTTGGCCGGCCTGGATGCTGCTCGGACTGTTCTGCACGCTGCCGCTGACCCTGCTGCTGGCCTGGCACCAGGGGCGCAGCGAACCGGAACGGGCGCTGGTCCCCGTCGCCCTGTTCCGGATGCGCTCGTTCAGCTCCGGCATGCTGCAACTCTTCCTGGTCTACGGCGCGTTGCTCGCGCAGCAGATGCCGGTGATCTGGGAGACCCAGATCGGGCTGGGCTGGTCGGCGCTGAAGACCGGCTGTGCGATGGTCGGTTGGGTGCTGGGCCTGTGCCTGCTCGGGGTGCCCGCGGTGACGCTGGCGCCGCGGATCGGGCGCGCCCTGCTGGCCACCGGCTGCGCGGTGGTGGCCGGCTCGACCCTGCTGCTGAGCGTGCTGGTCGGCCGCGACGGGCTGACCTTCTGGCAGCTCTTCGGCTGTCTGACGGCGATCGGCTGCGGGCTGGGCCTGATCGTGCCGATCCTGGTCAACCTGGTGCTGGGCGGGGTCCCGCGCCGCGACGCGGGCTCCGGTGCGGGGCTGGCCAACGCGACCATCTACCTGGCCTCGGCGGTCGGCATCGGGCTGATCGCGCTGGTCTTCTTCGCCCGCCTCGGCGGCACCGGGGCCGACCACGCACGCGCCCAGGAGCCCGCGCTGCGGGCCTCGTTGAGCGCGCGGGCGGTGCCCGGAGCCGACCAGGACGCGGCGGTGGCGGACCTGCGTCGCTGCGTGGTGGAGCGCACCCGGGCGCTGGACCCCTACGCGGTGCCGGCCGGCTGCCAGGACGGACCGGCCGCGGGCGAGGCGGCGGACGCGGTGCACGCCGCGCTGCGGGCGAGCTTCGCGGACGCCACCTCGCAGAGCCTGCGCTACCCGGTCGTGGCGTTCCTGCTGGTGCTGCTGCTCACCCCGCTGCTGCCGCGCCCCGGTGGCGGCGACGGCGCGGGCGAGGGCCTGGGCGACGGGGTCGCGCCGGACGGCCGGACGGACGAGCGGGAGCCGGTCGCGTACTGAGACCGATCCCGTGGTGGGACGGCACGGCTGTGGGCGGGTCCGGTGGTGTGCCGGGCCCGCCCACAGTGGTTGGTGGGGTGGTGGGGGTTACTTGGTGGTGGGGCCTTCTTCGGCGCCGCGGTAGGTGTAGAGGTCGT
>NZ_BAAALF010000191.1:0-15586 GCF_039528135.1 Kitasatospora nipponensis
CCCGCGGCCCGCCGGCCCCTCGGCGACCAGGTCGGCCGGGATCAGCACCACGGCGCGGGTGCCGCCGAAGGCCGAGGGGCGGAACTCCACCCGCAGCCCGAGGCCGTCGGCCAGCCGGGCCACCACGTACAGGCCCAGCCGCACGTCGTCGGCCCGGGCCAGCACGTCCAGCCGCGGCGGGCGGCGCATCAGCTCGTTGGCGGCCTCGTACTGTTCGGGCTCCATGCCGAGCCCGCGGTCCTCGATCTCCACCGCCAGGCCCCGCCCGACCGCCGCGGCCCGCACCTCCACCGGCGTGGGCGGCTTGGAGAAGGCGGCGGCGTTCTCCATCAGCTCGGCGAGCACGTGCACCACCGGGCCGACCGCGCGCTCGGAGAGCCACGGGGTGCCCTCCACGTCGATCAGGATCCGCCGGTAGTCCTGCACCTCGCCCTGGGCGGCGCGCAGCACGTCCAGCAGCGTGACCGGCTTGCGCCAGCGGCGCTGCGGCTGGCCGCCGGCCAGGATGACCAGGTTCTCCTCGTAGCGGCGCAGCCGGGCGGTGAGGTGGTCGAGGTCGAAGAGGCCCTCCAGCACCTGCGGGTCCTCGTGCCGGCGCTCCATCTCGTCCAGCGTCCGCAGCTGCTGGCCGATCAGCAGCTGGGTGCGCCGGGCGATGCGCTGCAGCAGCCGTTCGAACCCGCGGTGCTGCTCGGCCTGGCCCACCGCGGCGGCCACCGCGCTGTGCCGGGCCAGGTCCAGCGCCCGGCCGAGCCGGGTGAGTTCGTCGCCGGGCCGCCCCTCGCCCGGCCCGGTGATCGGCCCGTCGCGCTCCTCGGGCGTCACCTGCTCACCGTGGGCCAGCCGCTCCACCAGCTCGGGCAGCGTGCGTTCGAGGTTCTCGGCCTCGCCCTGCAGGCCGGTGATCCGCCGGCGCAGCGAGCGGGTGAGCCGCCAGGAGGTGATGATCACCGCGATCACCGCGGCCAGGCCGATCAGGCTGGTCAGCGCCACCTTGAGGAGCAGCGACGTGATGCCGTCCTTGCCGGCGGCCACCACGGCGTCGGTGCGGGTCTCCAGCAGCGAGATCAGCTGAGGGGTCACCAGGTCGACGGACTGGCGCCACTGGTCCTGGTAGTGCGGCAGGGCGACGGAACCGTCGGCGTCGGCGGCGGCCGGGCGCAGCAGCGCCTGCTCGATGACGGCCTTGGACCGCCAGCCGGCGCTCGCGGTGAGCCGCGTCCAGGCGGCCCGCTCGCCGGACGGCAGGTAGGGGACGACCTTGAGGGTGTAGAGGAAGGACTGCGCGCCGATGGACTGCTGGACCAACTGGAGGTCCTCGGTGCTCAGCTTGCCCGAGGGCCAGCCGCGGGCCAGTACGGCGTCCTCGCGGGCGACCATCTCCTTGGCCCAGAAGGCGTCCAGCAGGGTCCGCGAGAGGTAGCCGACCTGGCCGTTGTCCACGTGGCTCAGCGCGGTGAACAGCTGCAGGTCGACCGTGATCAGGTCGGTGTAGAAGGTGTAGACGGTCTGCTGGTCGGCGCTGCCCTGGTCGACGGCCGCCCGGCGCTGCGGGAGCTGGGTCATCGCCTGGCGGGCGGTGCGCACGGCCTCGACCACCTCGGCGGGGGCCCTGTCGGCCGGGACGTCGGAGAGCTGCTGGAAGGTGCGCACCGCCTGGTCGGTGTCGCGGCGCTGGACCGCCAGCGCGTCGGTGACGCTGCCGGGGCTGGCCAGCTGCTCGGCGCTGAGCCGGCGCTCCTCCTGGAGGTTGTAGTAGACGATGTTCGAGGGCTGGCCGGCCTTCTGGGCCAGCAGCCCCTGGGCCGCCTGCCGTTGGAAGTCGGCCAGGGTCTGCCCCGTGGTGACCGCCCAGAGCGCGGCGAGCGCGAGGCTGGGGACGACCGCCAGGACGAGCAGGGCGGTCCGCAGGCTCAGGCGCGAGCGCCCGGATCTGGAGGCTCCACGCGGGCGCAGGGCATTCTCCTCGGGGAGGGCGGCGGCCGGGGAGGATACGCCGTCTGTGGTACGACCTCTGACGCAGTGATACTAGTCATACCGTGTGACCGAGGGGAAAACCCTGGTGGAAGTCGCGGGGCGCCCGCCCGGCGTCAGTCACCGCTGTGAGCCGTGAGCCGTCAGCTCACCCCGAAGCGCAGCACCGTCACGGAGCGGAACTCCCCGCCCGGGCGCAGCTCGGTCGACGGGAAACCGGGGTGGTGCGGGGAGTCCGGGAAGTGCTGGGTCTCCAGCGCGACCCCGGCGTGCCGCCCGTAGGGGACGCCCGCGGCGCCGCTCACCGCGCCCTCGAAGCCGTTGGCGGTGTAGATCTGCACCCCCGGCTCGGTGGTCAGCACCTCCAGCGTCCGCCCGGAGAGCGGATCGGCCAGCAGCACCGCGCGGGTGGCGGTGCCGTCCGCGGGACGCGGCCGCAGCACCCAGTTGTGGTCGTAGCCGCCGGCCGCCACCAGCTGCGGGTGGTCCTGGCCGATCGCCTCGCCGATCGGGCGAGCGGTGGTGAAGTCGAACGGCGTGCCGGCCACCGGCTCGTACGGACCGTAGGGGATCTGCCGCGCGTCGGCCGGGGTGTAGTCGTCGGCCTCCACCGTCAGCAGGTGACCCAGGACGTCGCCGCGGCCCTCGCCGGCCAGGTTGACGTAGGCGTGGTTGGTCAGGTTGACCACGGTGGGCTTGGTGGTGGTGGCGCGGTACTCGATGGAGAGCTCGCCGGCCGGGTCCAGCAGGTAGTCGACCCAGACGTCCAGCGCGCCGGGGAAGCCCTGGTCGCCGTCCGGGCTGTGCAGGTGCAGCCGCACCCCGGCCCGCTCGCCCTCGCGGACCTCCTGCGCGCTCCACATCCGGTGCAGGAAGCCGTCCGGCCCGCCGTGCAGGGTCACCCCGTGCCCGGTGGGGGCCAGCCGGTGCTCCACGCCGTCCACGGTGACCTTGCTGTCGGCGATCCGGTTGGCGTAGCGGCCCACCGTCGCGCCGTAGTGCCGGCCCGCACCGAGCAGCTCGCCCAGGTCGTCGGGCGAGAGCAGCACCTGGGCCACCACGCCGTCGCGGTCCGGCACGCTGACGGTGTGCAGGGTGGCGCCGAGCGTGAGCACCGTCGCCTCGGTCGCCCCCGCCCGCAGGGTCCACCGCTCGATGGCCGCGCCCGCGCCGCCGGGTTCCATCGGGGCGTGCGTGACCGCCACGGCGGTGGCCGCGCCGACTCCGGGCCCGGGGTTCTGCGCCATGTGCTGCTCCTGCTCTGCTCCGCGGCTGCCGCCGTGGCGGACCGCCTGTCGTGACCCGCTGTGACCGAAAGCCAGATTACGGCTTGCGCGGCTCCTCACCCGGCAGGCCCAGCGCTGCGGCCAGTCCCTCCCGGTTGGTGCCGGTCTTGCGGTGCACGGCCGCCAGCCGGCGGTTGATCAGGCTCAGCGGCATCTCCAGTTGCTCGGCGATCTCCAGGGCCGAGTTCCCCTGCACGGTCATCTCCGCGACCTGCCACTCCGCCTGGCTCAGCGCCTCCTTGCCGGTGGTGCGCAGCCGGTTGGGCCGCAGCCCGGAGGCCTTGAGCTCCTCGCGGGCCCGGGCCACCAGGCCGTCCGCGTTGCACTCCACCTCCAACTCCATGCCCTGGTGCAACTGCTCGGTGGCCTCGGCCAGCCGCCCGGCCCGGCGCAGCGCCGCACCCAGCTCCACCAGCGCGAAGGCGTGCTCGTAGCCGACCGGGGACCGGCCGAGCTCGCGCACGGCCAGCGTCAGCAGTTCCAGCGCGCTCTGGCCGTCGGCCACCGCCGCGGCCGTGCGCAACGCGGTGCCGACCGCCGACTCCACCCCGAAGGTCCGGGCCCGGCGCAGTCCCTCGGCGGCCAACTCGCCCGCCCGCAGGGGATCGCGCGGCTGCAGGGCCTGGGCGAGGTTGCCGACCCAGGGAGCCCAGATGGTGTTGTGCCAGCCGCGCTCGTCCAGTTGGGCGCCGACCGTCTCCAGCGCGGTGACCGCCGCCTCCCGGTCGCCCTGCGCCAGCAGCAGCTTGCCGTACAGGGTGGGCGCGTCGGGCAGCACCATCGCGGTGGGGTGGTAGGGCGGGGCGAACCCGTAGTCCGCGGCCAGCTTCCAGGCCTCCTCGGTCCGGCCGCGGGCCAGCAGGGTGTCGGCCAGTACGCCGACCGCGTCCCACTGCAGCGGCAGGCCCGGGCCCAGCCGGCGGGCGATCCGCAGCGCCCCGCGCAGGAACTCCTCCGCCTCGGCGAGCGCGCCGCGGCGAAAGCGCACCAGTCCCATCAAGAAGTAGGCGAACCCCAGGTGGCCACCGACCCAGCCGGCCAGCTCGAAGGCCCGGATCGCCTCCTCGAAGAGCTTCTCGGCGCGGTCCAGGTGGTCGGTGTAGACGAAGGTGAGCCCGACGATCGCGGGCAGCTCCAGGCCCCAGGTGGTGCTGGTCCAGCCCAGGCCCTTCGGCAGCCGGCCGTCCTCCAGCGCGGAGTCGAGCAGCGCGAGCGCCTCGGTGGCGTCGGCGCCCTGCAACGTCAGGTCCCAGGCGCGCAGCACCCTGGCCGCCCGGGCGTTGATGTCGTCACCGGTCAACTCGGCGCTGAACGCGGCCAGTCGCGCCGAGCGGGCCGGACCGTCGCGCTCCTCGCGCTGGAAGGCCGCCCACATGAAGTGCGCGACCTCCAACCGCACCCGCCCAGGGCCCGGTTCGGTGCGCGCGGCCTCGGCCAGCGTGACCTCGGTGGCCTCCACCAGCCGGCCGCTGTGCGCGAGCACCTCGGAGAGCCGGAAGGTGGCGTCCACCCGCTGCTCGCGCCGCAGGCCCGGCGTCTCCAGCGCCAGGCGCAGCTGGTTGACCGTGCTGACCGGGTCGGTGAGCAGCGTGGAGCAGCCCAGTTCGTAGATCACCTGCGCCCGGTCCTCGTCCTCCGGCGGCTCGTTCAGGGCCCGCTCCAGGCAGCGCACCGCGGCGGCCGGGGCGCCGACCGCCAGGTGCTCGCGGGCGGCCTGGCGCAGCTTGGCGACCACCTGGGGATCGTTCTCGCCGTGGGTCTCCAGCAGGTGCCGGGAGGACTCGACCAAGGGGCGGCCGGCGTTCTCCAGCTCGACCGCCGCCTTGCCGTGCATCGCGGTGCGCATGCCCGGGCGGATCGAGCGGTAGAGCGAGGTGGCGATCAGCGGATGGACGAACTCCAGCGGCCCGTCGGCCGGCCCGGTCAGCACCTGGTGGCGGCGCAGTTCGGAGATCGCCTCCTCGGCGGCGCCCGGGGCCATGCCGGCGATCCGGGCGGCCACCCGCGGCGAGATCTGGGTGCCGAGCATCGCGGCGGCGTGCGCGAGGTTGAGGGTGTTCACCCCGAGCTTCTGCAGCCACAGTTCGCGGGTCATGCCCTGGGCCTCGGCGGCCAGGTCGTGCAGCAGCGGGACGTTCTCGTAGATCGGTTCGATCCCGCGCTCGCGGACCTTGGCCAGCAACGCCTGGGTGAGGTAGGGGTTGCCGCCGGTGACCGCCCAGACCTGGCGGCAGAAGGCGTCCTCGGCGGTGTCCGGGAAGGCCGCCCGCACCATCTTCTCGATCGGGGCCGGCAGCAGGCCCTGGAACTCCAGGTGCCGGTGCGAGTTGGTGGCCACCAGGCGGCGGAACGCGTGGGTCTCCGCGGGCAGTTCGTCGGTGCGCCAGGCGATGGCCAGCAGCACCGGCAGTTCCGGGCAGCGCTCGGCGAAGGACTCCAGCCAGCCGAAGGACTCCTGGTCGGCCCAGTGCACGTCGTCCACCAGCATGACCAAGGGGGCGCGCAGGCGGGCGAGTTGGGTGACGAGGTACTCCAGGCCGATCCGCACGCTCTGCGGGTCGAGGTCCTCCCCGCTGGGGGCGATGAGGCCGACCGCGGGGCCGGCGATCTCGCGCCAGGGACCGAAGACCTCGCGCTGCTCCTCGGGGCTCAGCTTGAGCAGTTCGGGCAGCAGCAACTGGCGCAGCACGTAGAAGGGTTCCTTGGTGCGCAGCTCACCGGCCCGGGCGCTGAGCACGGTGCAGCCGCCCTGCTGCCCGGCGAGCATCCGGACCTGTTGCAGCATGCTGGTCTTGCCCAGGCCGGCCCGGCCGCTGTAGAGCAGCAGCGAGCCGAGTTCGATGCCACCGGCGGTGAACTCCCGGCAGAGCGTGTCGATCGCCTGCCGGGCCGCCAGGATCGCGGCCTCCCGCTCGTACAGCCGCGGCTGACCCGGCTCGGACTCCGCGGCGCGCAACCGTTCGCCCTGTCCCACCAGTTCGCTCTCCCGTTCGACCATCGCCGACCCCTCCGCCTCACCACTGCACGATCCTCCGGGGAGGCTATCGCCGCAGCCCCTCCCGTGCGGCCCGGTTCCGACAGGCCGACCCCCTGATGATGGTTCAACCGCAGGTACCGGGGGCAATTGCTGCGACATCCATGCCATCCGATGGTCCGATCAGATACTCTGCGGCCCGGCCCGGCGCAGTGGATCTAGGGCCGAGAGGCCCCGAGGCCCCACGCGTGGCGACACCACCGTACGACCGGCCCTCACTTCCCGGGAGTCCGATGTCCGATGCGACGACGCTCGACCTGCCCTACCCGCACCGCCGCAACCCCCACCGCCCGGCGGCCGCGGTGCAGCACGACGCCTGGCTGCAGCGGCACGCCATGCTCGGCAGTGCGCTGACCCCCGAGGGGTACGCCCGCTGGGACGTCCCCGGCCTGGCCGCCCTCAGCTACCCCGACTGCACCGCCGAGGAGTTGGCGCTGGCGACCGACCTGATGGGGTTCTACTTCCTCTTCGACGACCAGTTCGACGGCCCGATCGGCCGCCACCCTCGCCAGGTCGCGGTCGTCTGCGACCAGCTCACCGCCGTCCTGCACGGCACGCCCGCACCGGACGACTCGCCCTGCGCACGCGCCTTCGAGGACCTCTGGCAGCGGATCAGCCGCGGCATGTCGGAACGCTGGCGGGCCCGCGCCACCTACAACTGGGAGTGCTACTTCGCCAGTCACCCGGCCGAGGCGGCCGGTCGGCGCGGCGGTCTGCCGCCCGACCGCGAGACCTATCTGATCCTGCGCCGCGGCACCGCGGCCATGGAGTCGGTGCTGGACATGGTGGAGCGGCTCGGGCGTTTCGAGGTCGCCCCCGCCGCCTTCCACAGCCCTCCGCTGCGCCAACTGCGCCAACTCGCGGCCGACATCCCCTCACTCAGCAACGACATCCGCTCCTACCCGCAGGAAGCCCCGCGCGGCGATGTGAACAACCTGGTGATGATCGTGCAGCACGAGCGCGGCTGCTCCCTGGAGGAGGCCGGCTCGGTGGTACTCGCCGAGGCCCAGCACATGGTGGACCGCTACGCCCGGCTGGTGGACGAACTGCCGCGCACCTACCGGGAGCTGGAACTGGGACCGGACCAGAGCCGAACCGCCCAGCGGTACGCCGACGGGCTCACCGCATGGCTGTCCGGCTACCTCAGCTGGGAGAGCGGCACCGGCCGCTACCAGCCCGAATGATCACCGGCACAGGACCGGTGATCAGGTCGTGGTGACCACTTCGGCACACACGGTAGCCGATTGAGCGGCTGCCGACTAGGGTTCCCAGAGCACGTCAACCCACCACTCATCGCCTGCCGAGGAGAACCCGGACTTGACGACCTACCAGCCCCCCACGTCCTTCAAGTCGCGCTACGAGAACTGGATCGGGGGCGCCTGGGTGCCCCCCGTGCGCGGCCAGTACTTCGAGAACCCGACCCCGGTGACCGGCCAGGTCTTCTGCGAGGTGGCCCGCGGCACCGCCGAGGACATCGAGTTGGCCCTGGACGCGGCGCACGCCGCGGCGCCCGGCTGGGGCCGCACCTCCCCCGCCGAGCGCGCGCTGGTGCTCGGCAGGATCGCCGACCGGATCGAGGCCAATCTCGAACTCCTGGCGGTTGCGGAGAGTTGGGAGAACGGCAAGCCGGTGCGCGAGACGCTGGCGGCCGACATACCGCTCGCCATCGACCACCTGCGCTACTTCGCCGGCGCCATCCGCGCCCAGGAGGGCGGGCTCTCGCAGATCGACGAGGACACCGTCGCCTACCACTTCCACGAGCCGCTGGGCGTGGTCGGCCAGATCATCCCGTGGAACTTCCCGATCCTGATGGCGATCTGGAAGCTGGCCCCGGCGCTGGCAGCCGGCAACGCGGTGGTGCTCAAGCCCGCCGAGCAGACCCCGGCCTCGATCCTGGTGCTGATCGAGCTGATCGCCGACCTGCTGCCGGCCGGCGTGGTCAACGTGGTCAACGGCTTCGGCGTGGAGGCGGGCAAGCCGCTGGCCTCGAGCAACCGGATCCGCAAGATCGCCTTCACCGGCGAGACCACCACCGGCCGGCTGATCATGCAGTACGCCAGCGGCAACCTGATCCCGGTCACCCTGGAGCTCGGCGGCAAGAGCCCCAACCTGTTCTTCGCGGACGTCGCCCAGCAGCAGGACGCCTTCTACGACAAGGCGTTGGAGGGCTTCACGATGTTCGCCCTGAACCAGGGCGAGGTCTGCACCTGTCCCAGCCGGGCGCTGATCCAGGCACCGATCTACGACCGCTTCCTGGCCGACGGCCTGGAGCGGGTGCGGGCCATCAAGCAGGGCAACCCGCTGGACACCGACACCATGATCGGCGCGCAGGCCAGCAACGACCAGCTGGAGAAGATCCTCTCCTACATCGAGATCGGCCAGGCCGAGGGCGCCAAGGTGCTGGCCGGCGGCGAGCGCGTCGACCTGGGCGGCGACCTGTCCGGGGGCTACTACATGGCGCCCACCGTCTTCGAGGGCGACAACAGCATGCGGATCTTCCAGGAGGAGATCTTCGGCCCGGTGGTCGCCGTCGCCCGCTTCGAGGACTTCGAGGACGGCATCGCGATCGCCAACGACACCCTCTACGGGCTCGGCGCGGGCGTCTGGAGCCGCGACGGCGGCACCGCCTACCGGGCCGGCCGGGCGATCCAGGCCGGCCGGGTGTGGACCAACTCCTACCACCTGTACCCCGCGCACGCGGCGTTCGGCGGCTACAAGAGCTCGGGCATCGGCCGCGAGACCCACCTGATGATGCTGGAGCACTACCAGCAGACCAAGAACCTGCTGGTCAGCTACTCGCCGCAGGCGCTGGGCTTCTTCTGATGCCGCGGGTCGACCTGTCGCCGGCCGCGGCCGGCCTGCTGCGGCAACTGGCCGAGCAGCACGGCCCGTTGATGTTCCACCAGTCGGGCGGCTGCTGCGACGGCTCGGCACCGATGTGCTACCCCGCCGGGGAGTTCCTCACCTCGCAGAGCGACGTGCTGCTCGGCGAGCTGACCGTCGAGGGGGTCCCCGCGCCGGTACCGGTCTGGATGGCGCGCGAGCAGTACGCGTACTGGTCGCACACCCACCTGACCATCGACGTGGTGCCCGGACGCGGCAGCGGCTTCTCGCTGGAGGCGCCGACCGGGCAGCGGTTCCTGACCCGCTCGCGGCTGCTCACCGACGAGGAGATCGCCGAGCCGGCCTGAGAGGCCGAGCCCGGTGGCGGGGTGCTCCCCCGCTACCGGGCTCACGGCCCCGAACCGCTCCGGCACCCGCCGAAGCGCTGCGACGCCCGCCGGTCCTCGCCGGGCGTCACCCGGCCCCGCCGCGTCTCACCGGCCGCCGGCGGCGCGCACGGCCTCCTCGATGTGCTCCGGCGGGATCCGCACCCCCGTGGCGATCCGGCCGCCCACCGCGCTCAGCGCCTCCGCGGCGGCCTGCGCCCAGAGGTGCTCGATCAGCACCAGCACGGCCACCGTGCCGGGTTCCAGCAGCTCGGCGGTCTCCTGCGCGTCCTCGGGGCCGATCAGCGCCAGTTCGCTGCCACCGTCCCCGATGACGTCCCGCAGGTGCTCGAAGTCGGCGAGTTCGCCGTAGCTGGTGACGCCCTCGGCGCTGCGGGTGACCACCAGCGAGTCGATCACCCGGATGTCGCCCGCCGTGCGCAACTTGACCAGGGCCCGGGCGGCCTCGGCCGTGATGGTCTCCTGCGGGAAGGTCAGAACGAGCAGCTCGGCCGGTCCCATCGCGGGCTCCCCTCCGTGCGGGTCCGTGGACATGCGGGCGACCGTCGCCCATTTCGGGATCTAAGCACACTTATCCAAGGCACGATCGGACCGCCGCGATCAGGTTGCGCGAGCGGATGTCCCCGGTCACCCCGGGCTGCATCCCGCAGGTCACGTAGCCGAAACCGATCCCCAGCGCGGGGTCGGCGAAGCCCAGCGCACCGCCGCGGCCCGGGTGCCCGAAGGCGGCCGGCGAGGACATCGGCGAGGTCGAACCGTACCGGAAGAAACCGTGCCCGAAGCGCGAGTTGACGATCAGGACCCGGTCCGGGCCGTCCACCGCCGGGCCCATCGCCTCGGCCAGTGTGGCGGGTTCGAAGAGCGCCGGCAGCACCTGACCGGGCCACCGCTCGCCGCGGTCCGCCACCCCGATCAGCGCGGCGTAGAAGCGGGCCACCGCACGGGCGGTGCCGATCCCGTTCGCGCCGGGCACCTCGACCGCCTGCACGGCCGGGTCGTTGAGGTCCAGCCCGGGGCGCACCGCCGCGAAGGCGCGCGCCGTGAGCGAGGTCGGGTCCTGGTAGGCCTCGCTCACCGAGCGCTTGGGGCGCAGCCGCAGCGCGCCCGCGCCCCCGACCGCGGCCGGCGGCGCCGGCAGGTCCACCAGCCGCCCCACCCGACCGGCCGCCTCCGGCGGCAGCCCGATCCACAGGTCCAGACCGAGCGGGCCGGCGATCTCCTCGGCGAAGTAGCGGCCCACGCTGCGCCCGCTCACCCGGCGCACCACCTCGCCCACCAGCCAGCCGAAGGTGTACGGGTGGTAGCCGTGCGCGGTCCCCGGCTCCCAGGCCGGCGCCTGCGCGGCCACCGCGGCCACCGCCGGCTCCCAGGCCAGCACCTCCTCGACCCGCAGCGGGACGTCCAGCGCGGCCAGCCCGGCCTGGTGCGAGAGCAGCCAGCGCACCGGTATCCGCTCCTTGCCCGCCGCCTTGAACTCCGGCCAGTAGCGGGCCACCGGCGCGTCCAGGTCGAGCTGCCCGCGCTGGGCCAGCAGCAGGGCGGCCGCCGCCGTGCAGCCCTTGGTCACCGAGCGCAGCACCTGGGCCGTGTCGGCACGCCAGGCGACGGCGGGCGCCGGGCGCCCGCCGACCTCCGGGCGGGCGTCACCGCCCCAGAGGTCCACCACCTTGCGCCCGCGCACGTAGAGCGCGAACGCCGCGCCGAGCTCGCCGTAGTCGCGGAAGTTGCGCCCGAACGCCTCGCGCACCGGCTCGTACCCCTGCGCCGTCTCGCCCTGGATCTCCACCACTGTGCGCTGCCTCGCCTCTGCCTGCCGGGTGTCACTGGTCCGCCCTACTCCCCCGCAGATTAGTCTGATCATCATGACCAATCCCGCTGATGAGCTGCTGGACGTCGTGAACGCGCAGGACCGGGTGATCGGGACGGCCTCGCGCGGCGAGGTGTACCGCGACCGGCTCACGCACCGCTGCGTGATGATCCTGGTCCGAAACGCCGAAGGCCGATATTTCGTCCACCGTCGGGCGCAGGACAAGCTCTTCGCGCCGGGGGCGTACGACATCTTCGTGGGCGGAGTGGTGGGCGCCGGTGAGAGCTACGCGCACGCGGCCGTGCGGGAGGCCGAGGAGGAGCTCGGGGTGAGCGGGATCCGCACCGAACCGCTCTTCCGCTTCCTGTTCGAGGAGCAGGCCTACTCGTGGTTCTGCGACGTCCACCAGGCCCGCTGGGACGGACCGGTCTCCCCGCAGGTCGAGGAGATCGACTGGCACGACTGGCTCACCGCGGAGCAGATCGCCGAGCGGCTGACCGCCTGGGACGTGGTGCCGGACGGCCGCGAGGCCTACCGCCGCTACCTGGAGCTGCCCCGGGGCTGATCACCCTCGTCGGCGGTCGGCTCCCAGTCGGGGTGCTCGCGGGTCGCCCAGAGCGGGTCCACCTTCCCGGTGCGCATGCCGCGGCGGGCCTGCGGGTCCCGCACGGCCATCCAGATGTGTCCCGCGACCACCACGCCCACCGCCAGCGCCAGCCAGTCGTGCACGAAGGTCGCGCCGGTGCGCCAGGCCAGCGGGGCGAGGTCGGTGAACCACATCAGCAGCCCGGTGCCCAGCATCACCAGCACCGCGCCGGCGATCCACCCCGCGTACACCTTCTGCCCGGCGTTGAACTTGCCCGCCCGGCGCCGGTAGGAGCGCCACAGCGCCGCCCGCAGCCAGTCCCGGTCGTGCGGACCGAAGCGGTTGAGCCGCCCCAGGTCGCGGCGCAGCGCCCGCGAGCCCAGACCCAGCAGCAGCGGCACCGGCAGCGCCAGCCCGGACCACTCGTGCACGGTCTCCACCAGCCGCCGGCGCCCCACCAGCTCGGCCAGCTGCGGCAGGTAGAGGCAGGCGGCGGTGGCGATGCAGAGCAGCATCAGGGCGGAGGTGCACCGGTGCACCCAGCGCTCGGCCCGGGTGAAGCGCGGCAGCAGGGCCCGCCGCCGCATCGGCTCAGCTGGTGGGTGCATCGTCGCGCCCGTTGGACTTGCCGACCCAGGCGTCGATGTCATAGCCGTACTGCTCCCAGTAGCCGCGTTGGACGTCGGAGGTCAGCGTGATGCCCGAGAGCCACTTCGCGGACTTGTAGAAGTACATCGGCGCCACGTACAGCCGCACCGGTCCGCCGTGGTCGTGGGTGACCGGCGCGTCCTGCATCTTCAGCGCCACCAGGACGTCGTCGCGGCGGGCCTGCTCCAGCGTGAGGCTCTCGCTGTAGAGGCCGTCGAAGCAGGTGAAGTGGACGGCGGTGGCGCCCTCGCGCACTCCGGCCGCGTCCAGCAGGTCGGCCAGCCGGACCCCCTCGAACGGCGTGCCGGGCACCCGCCAGCCGGTCACGCACTGCACGTCGTGCACCAGCCGGGTCTGCGTCATGGACCGCAGGTCGGCCAGGGTCAGGCTGACCGGGTGGTCCACCATGCCGTCCACGGTGAGCCGGTAGTCGGTGGCCGACTTCGCGTCCACCGGCCCGGTGACCGAGTAGTAGCGGAAGCCGCCCGCGTTCGGCAGCAGGCCGGTCAGGCCGGTCGGATCCTTCTCCGCTATCCCCGAGAGCACCGAGTCCAGTGCGCGCGAGAGCACCGGGCCGGCGGCCACCCCGGCCGCACCCAGTCCGAGCATGCCGAGCACCAGGCGTCGGCCGACCGGCGTACCGCGGGTCGGAGCGTTGTCGTCCACGCCCCCATTCTCGTCCGTCCCCGGGGGCTCGAACAGCCACCCCGGGCAGACGTCAGACTTTCGTCAGGTATCGGGCCGTTCGATCAGGATTTCCTCAGCTCCCCGGCCGTTCGAGGGGACCGTCTAAGGTGACGCCCATGGCTTCCCGCACGCCCGCACCGCAGACGCCCGCGCCCCAGTCGCCGGCGGCGCGTACGCCCGCGGTCCGCACCCCCGCCGCGGCCCCCAAGGCCGCGCCGCGCCGCCGGCTGAGCGTCGACGAACGGCGCGAGCAGCTGATCGCCGTCGCCCTGGACCTGTTCAGCGCGCGCCCGCCGGAGGAGGTGTCGATCGACGACATCGCGGCGGCCGCCGGCGCCTCCCGGCCGCTGGTGTACCACTACTTCCCCGGCAAGCAGGCGATCTACGAGGAGTCCCTGCGCCGGGCGGGCCAGGAGCTGGCCGGCCGCTTCGAGGAGCCCGCGACCGGCGCGCTCTCCGACCGGCTGGCCCGGGTGATGGACCGCTACCTGGACTTCGTGGCCTGCCACGGTCCCGGCTTCGAGGCGCTGCTGCGCGGCGGCTCGGTGGCCGCCAGCCCCGGGACCAACGCGGTGATCGACGAGGTCCGGCGGGCCGCGCACGACCAGATCCTCGCCCACCTCACCCCGGTGCGGGCCAGCCCGCAGCTGCGGCTGACCGTGCGGGCCTGGATCGCCAACGCCGAGATCACCTCGCTCGCCTGGCTGGCCGACCAGCAGCGCGAACCGCGCGAGCAGGTCCGGCTGCGGCTGGTGCAGGACTTCGTGGGCGCCATGGTGGTCACCGCCGCCCGGGAGCCCGAACTGGCCACGGCCCTGGTCGGCTTCCTGGCCGCCGAACACCCGGGCAGCCCGACCGGCGAGCTGGTCCGCTCCCTGGCCGGCCTGCTCGCCGTCCCCGGCCTCGCCGCCGCCCTCGGCGCCCTGGCGACGGGCGTCGAGCCCCCACCGGGCTGAGGCCGAACGGGCCCTGGCGGTCCGTCTGATACAAAAGGGCGGGTAACGGGGACGTGGACGCGCAACGGCGGAGTAGGGCGGGGGCTGCGGGCGATGACGCAGGACGGGTACGGCAGCGGGTCGGCACAGCCGACGGGGGCCGACGGAGCGCCCGCGGGCCCGCTGGGCGGCGCGGGCGCCGGGTCGGGGGCCGAGCGGATCGCGGCCACCCTGGACTCGCTCGCCGAGGCGCTGCTCGGCCCGGCGGTCACCCGCCACCCGGTCGCCGCCCTCAACGACTTCCGGCGCAGCGCCGACCCCTTCGCACCCCGGCCCGCCCTCTTCGAGCGCTGGCTCACCCGCACCGGACCCGGCCGGCTCACCGTCGCGGGCCAGGGCACCGTGCTCTCCTGCGCACCGGCGAGCGGCGGCCCGGCGGCACCGAGTGCCTCGCCCGCGGGCGTCAGCGAGCTCCTCTTCGCGCGCTACGGCCGGGCGCCGGTGCGCGGCGTCGCGGCCACCCCGGACGCCGGCGCCTTCCAGCTCCCGGTCACCGCCGAGCCGTCGGCCGTCCGGCTGCGCCCCGCCTTCGCGGCCCCGCTGGCCGAACTCGCCGCCGGGCAGCAGACCCTGCTCCCGGCCGAACTGCCCACCGGCGGCGGCGTGGAGGTGCGCCTCGCCGTACCGCCGGCCTTCCACGCGCTGACCGTGCGCGGCGGGGACGAGGCCTGGGCCGAGCAGCTCGCCGAGGTGGCCGAGGAGCTCTTCGCCGCCGAGGGCACGGACGCCCGCCGGGACTGGGCGGTGGTGACCGCCGCCCTGACCGAGGAGATCGCGGCCGCCCGGGTGCGCTACGCGGCGGTGGCCGCGGTGGAGATCCAGGGCCGGGCCAGCAACGCCTCGCTGGTCGTCTCGCTCGAACGCGGCCTGAGCCCGATCGCCGAACTCGCCGCCGAGCTGGCCACCTCCCGGCCGCACGCCGAGGTCTGGACCGTCATCCTGCCCTCCGGGCCGGCCATCGTGCTGGTGCAGGCCAGGACCGGGGTGGTGCCCGGCGTCCTGACCGGCGACGGCGCCCGGCGCTGGGTGGTCTCCTCGGTGGCGCAGGCCTTCCTGCCGCTGCCGGACGGCGCCACCGTGCTCACCGTGCAGCTCGGCACGGCGCACGGCGAGGACTGGGAGCTGTACGCGGCGGTCTTCGCGGAGCTGCTGCGCAGCGTGGAGTTCGGCTGGGACGGTGTCGACGGGCGCGCCGCGGCGCTGGCGGCGGCCCCGGCCGCCGTGCCGACCGTGACCCCGCTGCCCGCGCCGCCGGCACCACCGCTCGCCCCGCCGGGGCCCGTGCCCGCACCCGCCGCCGCCTTGGCTGCCCTGCGCGGGCCGCCCGCGCCGTGCCCGG
>NZ_BAAALF010000192.1:0-14320 GCF_039528135.1 Kitasatospora nipponensis
CCCGCCGGCCCGACCGGGCACGGGCGGGTCCGGCAGGCCGCGGGGGCCCGCCGGACGGGTCCGGGCGGCTACCGTCCCGGCGGGCCGGCCGAGACCGCGCGACGCAGCCGGGAGAGCACCCGGCCGCCGACCGGCGCACCGCCGAGCGCCAGTGCGGCCGGGCCGCCGACCACCAGCACCGCCTCGGAGATCAGCACCACCGGCAGCAGCATCCGGGCCGCGCCGGCACGGTCCGGCGCGGGCGTACCGGCCGCGATCGGGGCCAGCGCGGGCGCACTCGTCTGCGCGGACGCCGCGGGCTGGGGGGCCGGGGCGGCGGCGGACTTGGGCGTGGTGGCGGGGGTGGCCGCGGGGGCCGCGCCGGAGACCGGGTTGGCGACGGGGTCCGAGCCGCTGTCGGAGCCGGTGCCGCCGGCCGGCGGCACCGTGCCGCCGGAGGTGCGGTGACGACCACGGTGTTGGTCTGCGTCGAGCCGGGCAGCGGAACCCCCACCACGATCACCGCCACCTTGGGCGAGGCCTCCGGGGTGCTCGGCGTGCCCGTCGGGCTCGGGGTGGGCGTCGCGGTGACCGGCGGCTTCTGGTTGCCGGGCAGCGCGCCGTCCTGGTTGGCGACGTCCGCGATCGCGGCCTGGGCCAGGCCCTGCTGGGCCGAGGTCAGGTCCGCGTACCCGAGCCCGAGCCGGCCCGGCTCGCGCCCGTACAGCTGGCCGCCGCCCGGGTCGGTCACCTGCTGGAGGAACTTCGTGACCGCGGCGGTCTTCGTGTCCCCGAGCCCGGTGGTCGGCGCCATCGCGTACTGGACCATGGTCAGCGGGTAGGCGCCGGCGTCGCGGCCGTAGCCGCTGTCGTTCCGGCCGTAGGGCAGCTGCTGCGTGCCGGTCGCCGGGTCGAGCGCCATGTCGTTGACGGCGGCCTGGATCGAGCGGGTCGTGGGCGTGAGGTACGAGCCCTGCTGGTTGACGATCGCGGCCTGCGGCAGGCTGTAGGCCGCCGCGTCGGCGCTGTCCATGATTCCGATCAGCTGGCGCGAACCCGGCACCTGGGCCTGGCACTTGACGTGCACGTTGCCCGAGGAGAGGTTCCAGTCGGTGCAGGTCGGGGTGTTCTTGAGGAAGTCACGGACCGCGTCGTCGAGCCCGCCGAGCACCGGGCTCCACTCGTACTGCTTCTGCCGCGCCGGGGTGCCGTCGCTGAGCACCATGCCGGGGACCCCGCTGGCGTCCTGCGGGATGAACAGGTCGACCGGGTACCCGGAGAAGGCCGGGCGCTGGTAGAAGGTGTCGACGTGCATCCCCCACGGGTCGGGCTGGCCCTGCAGGAAGGCGGCGGCGTCCGGATCGGCGGCGATCCAGGCGGTGAGCTGGTGGACCATGTCGCTGGAGGAGCCCAGCACGATCGGCAGCGAGACCGGCAGGTTCGGCACGCAGGTGGGCCACTGCGCGGGGGCGATCAGGCTCGGCGGGTTGAGCTCCAGGAACTCCGGGTCCTGGAAGAGGCACATCGGGTTGCCCTCCACCGAGGGCTCCGAGGCGACCGGGGAGTGCGTGTAGGACTGGGTGAGCTCCTTGGCCAGCAGCCGGGCGTTCAGCCGCATCTGCGGGATGGGGCGCCCGGTCGTCGGGTCGTCGACCGAGAAGACCACCGAGATCGCGGAGTTCGCGAGCGGCACGTAGACGTAGGGGCGCGGCGCGGGGCCGGTGTCGGCCCTGCTGGTCAGCGCCAGCTCGGCGCCGCTGCCGCCGAGGAAGGCCTGCCGGGCCAGCGGCTCGCCCTGCGCGGTGTAGCCGACGTGCTGCGGACTGCTCGCCAGGCAGGCGCCGGCGCGCCACTGCTGGACGGCGCGCTGGCCCATCGGCAGGCCCGCCATGCTGAAGTCGTTGGCGGCCGCCTCGCAGCTGTCCGGGGTCGGCGCGAAGGTCAGGGGCACCACGGTGCGCTGGTCCCAGGAGCACGACTCGCCGGTGGCGAAGCCCGTGGAGAGGTTCTGCCCCTGCGTGACGTGGTCCGAGGCCATGTACCAGTAGCCGTCGTTGTCGGCGGTGTGGTCCTTGCAGCTCAGGGCGCCGCTGGTGTCACCGTTCAGGGCCGACATCAGGCCCAGCGAGTCACCACCGTAGTTCGGCACGATCGCCAGGGAACACTGCTGGGTCGGGCCGCACTTCAGGGTCTGGCTCTGGATCGCGGTCCAGACCTCGATGTCGGCCGAACCCGAGCCGTCCGCACCGGTGGTGGCGAGCACCATGTTGCTCGGGAACTCGGGCGCGGTGCCGGCGGACGGCGAGGTCTGCGCGAACCCCGCGGCGGCGTCGCCGCCGTAGACGGTGCCGCCGTAGCAGTCCGTCGGGCCCGGGTTGACGCCCCTGCACTGGTAGACCCGCACGGGGTAGAGGGTGTTGGAGGAGCCGGCGGTCGCACTGGTCGCCGGGTGCCCGTCGGGCGTCACGCTGGGGGTGAAGCCCTTCCAGCTCACGTGCACGACCTGGTTGGCCAGGTTGGTGGCCGGGCTGACGGTGATGCTCCCGTCGGGGCCGGTGGTCCCCGTCGTCCCGCCCGTGGCGGGGTCCGGGATCCACACCGGCGGCCCCTGGACGGTGATCGATCCCGTGTCCGCGTGCGCCTTTTGGACGGTGCCGGCGCCGAGCGGCAGGACGGCCAGGACGGCCACGACCGCCCAGGCCGCGGTGGCGGACAGCCAGGCGCGGGACCACCACCCCAGCCCTCTCGGACCACGGTCTCGGACTCTCATCAGGGATACCTCCGGCTGTGCACGGTGCGGACGTGCGAGGGCGACGGGCATGCGAACGGACCCACGGATTCCCGTGGGTCCATTCGTCCATGACCACATGACACGTGATGGCCGATCAGATGTACGAGACCCCAACTGGGCCACGATGCCCGGGGTTTGGGCTCTGCGGCCACTCGAGGGGCATCAGCCGGCGGGGGTGAAGGTCAGCGCCAGGGTGCCGGTGTGCTGACCGCCCTGGAAGAAGGTCGTCGCCAGCTTGGTGTCCACGTAGCTCGCACCCGCCGGGTCGATCTCCAGGTCGTCGGCGGTCAGGTTCTGGGTGGCACCGGTCTTGGTGACGACGTTGTTGCCGGCCGGGTCGAGCAGGTTGACCGGGGCGCTCTCGCCCAGCGGCACACCGGTGATCGCCCAGTTGTCCGCGCTGAAGGCCAGGTTGTTGAAGATCACGGTGCGGCCGGTCTTCAGGTTCACCAGCAGCAGGCCGCCGCCGACCTGGATGTTGCCGTAGTAGCCACCCAGGTTCGCCGAGCCGCCGGTCACCGGGAAGCTCGCCGAGAACCCGCTGGTGGTGCTGAAGCCGGGGGTCGCGTTCGGCAGCGCGATGGCGATGATGCCGTTCTGCGCCGACTGCTGGAGGAAGGTGGTGTCCTCCTGGATCACCAGGCTGCCGGCGGGGGCGGTGCTGGTCGTGCTGGCGAGCGCGGTGTCACCCAGGGCGGTGACGGCCAGGGCGGCGGCGGCGACGGCGGTGACGGCGATCCGGATGCTGATGCGGGCCATGATGATGATCTCCTTCGTGCACGGCGTTGGGCTTGGAGCGGGCCGGCGGCCAGGGGAAGGAAGTCCCCTGGCCGCCGGTGTGGTGCGGGTGGTACCGCTTGCGGGTCCTGCGAGGTGCGGGTGGATCGGATGCGGGTGCTGCAGATGCGCGTGGCTCAGATGCGCGTGGCTCAGATGTGGGTGACGCTGCCGCAGGCGCCGAGCGGCAGCAGCTGGAAGCCGTAGCCCTGGATGTCGGCCTTGGCGGTGGCGTTGGTGCAGACCCAGCCGGTCGGGCCGAAGATCGCCTTCAGCGCCGGGTTGGCACCGGTGCCGGTCCACTCGGCGTCACGGAACACGTTGTAGACCACGCGGCCGTAGTTGGTGGCGGTGAAGGCGGTGTTGAGGGTGTGGGTGGCGGTGATCGGGTTGATCCCGTCCACGCTGCGCAGGGTCACGGTGCCGGCCGCGTCGCTGCCGCTGGAGTGCCCGCCGTAGACCTGGCCGATGTAGTGCGCGGCCGAGTAGGGCTCGATCGAGTTGGCGTCGGTGAAGACCGCGTCGGTGCCCTCGTTCTCCTCCGGGGTGTACGCCTGGACGCAGGCGCCCGGGACGATCGGGGTGGTGCCGCCGCCGACCGCCTTCAGGAAGAAGGACCGGGTGCCGGAGCTGGTCTGCGGCAGGTACGCCTTGATGGTGGCGTTCGGGCCGGTGTAGCCGGAGATGTCGGTGATCTGGTTCCAGTTGGTCTTGGTGCAGGTGTAGATCGCCGCGAGGTCGGCCGTGGTCAGGTTGGCCGGGGCGTTGCCGGTCGCCGGGGCGGCGTAGGAGACGCCGTCCTTGGCGAAGGCCACGAAGTCGTCGGTGGTCAGGTCACCGGTCTGCGGGCCGCGCGAGGAGCGGGCGAAGTTCACCGTGGCGCTGGTGTTGCCGTTCAGCGCGGTGATGCCGGCGCCGGAGCCGTTCGGGCGGGCGATCGAGGTGGCGCCGGTCTTGGTGGTGATCGGCGAGCTGCCGGTCGCGTCCCAGCTGTACAGGCGCGGGGCGGTGGAGCCGCTCGCCGTCAGGAAGGCGTTGTAGTCGGTCGAGAACTGGTTCGACACGGCCTGCGTGGTGTCCGAACCGACGCCCACGATGTCCGTGGCGGCCGGGGTGACGCTCGGGTCGGCCATGGCCTGGCCGGCGGCGACGGTGGCCAGCGAGGTGACGATCGCGGCGGACGCGAGCAGCTTGGCAGCGGTGTGACGCATGGTGCGTTTCCTCCGGTGGGAGAGGCATGCCTGGTGTGGCCGGGTACGGGGCCGAACCCGGACGCCGCGGGTCGTCGCTGGTGCGTTCGACCCGGTCGGCGGGACCGATCCTGTCCAGTCGGGGGCGGCGCCGGAAGCGTCCTCGGCGATGGCCCAAGTCCCGGTGAATTTCCGGGATTTGTCGACTTGGCGGTTTACTCGCTGGCCCGCGGCGGTGGTTCGTGGACGGTCGCGCACGGGCCGTGGGAGCGCGCACTGCCTGACGTTCTTCTCGTGGTGGCGATTCGGGCCGGAACTCGAAACCTCTCGGTCACCAGGGCCACCGGCCCTCACGCCCAGGTGTTCGCAACTCCCGTTCCAGCCAGTGGAGTCCGACTCGAAAGCTCTCCATGCCCTGCCGGCACTGGTCCCGTCGCAGGTACCCGCGCGCCGAGCGGGCCACCGGCTCCTCGGCCGCCGGCCCCGGCCGGGTGGTGCGCGGTGGCAGGTAGGCGGACCAGCACCAGGCCCGGGAGCGGTCCTGGGTGAAGGCGTAGCGCAGCGAGGCCCGCTCGATGAGCAGCTCGCGCAGCGCCTGCACCAGCTCCGCCTCGGAGCGGTAGAGCCTTGTGGAGACGGCGAGTTGGCGCCCGTTGCCGGCGGCCAACGACCAGCCGACCAGGCGGCCGGTGCCCTGCACGGCGAGCAGTCTCGGCCCGCGGCCCCTGGCGCCCTCAGGCATCGCCGGCCGACTGCGGGGAGCGCTCCCGCGACTGCGACGGCTGCGGCGACTGCGACGGCTGCGGCGGTCTGCTCGGCGCGGGTGGTCTGCTCGGCTCGAGCGGAACGTCCGGCTCGAGCGGGCCGTCCGGCTGAGCCGGCACAGTGCCGTCCGCCGACTGGCGTTCCAGCAGCGCCACGAAGCGCCGGAAGGCGTTCTGACAGGTGGCGTAGCGCTCGTAGGCCCGACTGGAGCGGGCCTCGGGCAGTCCACGTGGCCCGGGCACCATCCAGATCCAGCCGATGCCGTCCCGGACGTGGGTGATCCTGGCCGTCAACTCGGCTGCCTCGCAACGGAGTCCGTCAAACGCCCGGCCGGCCTCGGCGGCCGAGTCGTAGGCCGGCGAGGAGATCGCGACGATTCGCCCGTTGGGCGCCTTGAGCTGCCACTGGTAGCGGCCGTTGGCCGCCCGCTCCACCTGGAACCCGCCCCGGAGGGCCTGCGCCCCTGCCCGCCCCCCGCCCAACTGGCCCACCCGGCTCACCCGCCCCATCCCCGTCGATGCGACCTGGGCGCCGCATGGGGCGGGCCTCGTGGCTGTCGCGTAGAGATCTCGTGCTCGGCAATCAATGCGTCCAACCGTATGTGTGCAGAGCTGGACACAGATAGGGCCGATGCCCGTTCAGCAGGTCTATTGGCCGGGAAGTTCTCTCTCGTTAATCTGGCGTGAGTAGTCAACTACCCTGTGCGACACCAGAGATGGGAATGCTGACGGAACGTGCGGAACTCCGGCCGCAGCAGCCTTGCGTGGGGCCGGAGTTACTCGTGATGCGGCACTCGGACGGGGTCGGACCTCAGCGGTGAGGCCACGGCGGCCAGACCTCAGTGGTCCGACTCGGCGAAGGCCTTGACGGCGGCGAGGAACGCCGATTCGGGATAGGCGGCCTTGGCGTGGGCGTAGGCGGGATTACCGGGCGTCCACTGGTCCACCGTGAGCTCCAGCTCCGTGGCCCCCTCGCCGACCGGGGTCAGCAGATAGGTCATCCGGCAACTGGTCTCGGCGTGCCGCGGATTGTGGACGGCCCCCGGGTGCTGGCGGTAGCCGAAACGCCGCGGCGCCTCGAACTCCTGCACCTCACCGTAGACCTGGACCACCCGCTCGCCCGCCTCGGTGTGGCCGACGAACTCCAGCAGCCCGCCGACCCGGAAGTCGGACTCGATCGAGCTGCCGTAGAGGGTCGCGCGGGTGCCTTCGCTGGTGGTCAGCGCCTCCCAGACCCGCTGGACGGGGGCGGCCACGGACACGCGGTAGTGGAGCGGGGTCTCAGTCATGGGCGCAGGGTAGCGGGCGGCGGTGACAGCGCGCCCCGCCCGCACCGGGACTGACGGACCGTCGACCGATCGCCGGTCAGGGCCATGCCCTTGCAGGGACTTGATAGCTGTTCTATAAGTAATAGAGCAGCTACCAACGGAGCCATCGTGATCCTCTCCCTCGACCCGCACAGCGAGGTCCCGATCTACCAGCAGATCCGGGACCGGGTCGTCGAGGCCGTCGCCGCCGGTGAGCTGGTCGCGGGCAGCCCACTGCCCTCGACCCGCCAGCTGGCCACCGACCTCGGCATCAACTTCCATACCGTCAACAAGAGTTACGACCTACTGCGCAGCGAGGGTCTGCTGGTCCTCAACCGCAGGAGCGGGGCCCTGGTCCAGCGCGACCCGGGCACCGGCCCGCCGGCCGCGGGCTTTACCGAACAGTGGCGGACGCGGCTGAGAACGCTGCTCGCCGAGGCCGTGGCGCAGGGCGTGGACGGCCCGGCCGCCCTGGACGCCTGCGCCGCCACGCTCGCCTCCTTCGCCCTGCCGGCACCCCTGGCACCGCCTGCACAGTCCGCACAGCCCGCACAGTCCGCACCAGCACAGGGAGAGACGCGATGACCGGAGCGCTGCTGATCCAGGCCGGCCTGCCGCCGCTGCTCCTGCTGCTGCTCTGGCTCACCCCCGCGCTGACCGCGCCGACGCTGCCGTTCGGCGTGCGGATACCGGCCGAGCGCACCCGCGAGCCGGTGGTCGCCGAGCAGCGCCGGGCCTACCGGCGACTGGTCGGGGTGCTAGGTGGCGTGGTCACGGTGGCCGGCGTGGCCGTGGTGCTGGCCACCGCCAGCGCGGCGGTCAGCCTGCTGGCCGCCCTCGCGGTCGGCGCCGTCGGCCTGGCCGGCTACCTGCGCGCGCACCGCGCGATCAGCGCCGCCAAGCGGCACGGGGACTGGTACCGGGGCCTGCGTCAGGTCGTCGTCGCGGACACCGGGCTGCGCACCGACCCGACGCGCTTCCCGTGGCCCTGGGCCGCGCCCGCGCTGCTGCTGCCGCTCGGCACGGCGGTGGCCGGGGTGGTCCGCTACCCCAGCATGCCCGACCGGCTGGCGACCCACTTCGGCGCCTCCGGCACGGTCGACCACCTGGCCGCCAAGTCCGTGGGCAGCGCCTTCGCGCCGGTCCTCGCACAGCTGGTGACCACCGCGGTGATCCTGCTGGTCAGCCGGCTGGCCTTCCGCGCCAGGCCGGACCTGGACCCGGCCCGGGTCCGGACGACCGTGCTGCAGCACCGCCGCTACCTCGTCCTGATGGCCCGCACCCTGCTGCTGCTCGCCGGCTGCGTCGACCTGACGGCGCTGCTGGCGGCCTGGCGGATCTGGGACGGCGCCCGCACCCTCACGCCGCTGCCGCTGCTCGCGCCGACCTTGCTGGGCCTGGCGGTCACCATCGGCACAGCCGTCCGCTGCGGACAGAACGGCAGCCGGCTGCGAGTGGTCTCGCAGGAGGAGAGGGCGCCGCAGGACGAGAGGGCGCTCCCAGGAACCGGCGAGCCGCTGACCCGGCAGGACGACGACCGCCACTGGCGGCTCGGCGGCCTGGCCTACGTCAACCGGCGGGACCCGGCGTTCCTGGTGCCCAAGCGCTTCGGTGTCGGCTGGACCGTCAACTACGGCAGCCCGTACACCCTGCTGCTGCTCGCGGTGCTGGTGGGCTTCGCGGTGGCGATGCCGCTGCTGACCCGCTGACGGGGCCGGGCCCGGGGCGGCGGCCCCGGCCTCAGCCGCCGAACCACCCCGCGACGTCCAGCCGGAAGAACGCGGCCGGCGCCATGGTCCGCAGGTCGTCCTCCAGTTGCCGCAGCCGCTCGGCGCCCAGCTCGGCGGCCCACCGGGCGCGCAGCGTCTCGAAGACGGCGGCGGAACGGGCCAGCGCGTCGACCCCGTACGGGGTGAGCCGCACCAGCTTGCGCCGGGCGTCCGCCGGGTCGTCGGCCCGCTCCAGGTAGCCCACGGCCTGCAGCCGGTCGATGGTCTTGCCGGCGGCCTGCTTGGAGACCCCGAGCCGTCGGCCGACCTCGCTGGCCGTGGTCCCGGTCGGGCCCACGGCCTGCAGCGCGAAGCCGTGCGCGGGCCGCAGGTCGGGGTGGCCCTGGCGGGCCAGCTCGGCGTGCAACTCGTCGATGATCGAACGGAATCCGGCGAAGAGCAGCAGCGGGAGCTCGAAGCCGTAGCTCTCGCGCCCGGACGGACCAGACGGACCGGTGAGACCGGACTGCTCGGACGAACCGGTGAGACCGGACTGCACGGAGCGGCCGGGGTGGTCGGGGAGGTCGGACTGGTCGGGCATGGCGATCGGGGCCCCTTGCGGAGATGGACAACCTGGTTTACGTTTTAGACAACCGCGTTGACCATCTTACGCCGAGGAGCGCACCCCACCATGTCCTGGACCCCTTTTCCCGACGTCACCCTCGACACCGCCCCCGCCGCCTCCCGCAGGTCGCTGGAGGGCGTCGTCCGCCACCTCGGCTACCTGCCGGCGCCCGCCGCCCGGCTGGCCGGCTCGCCGCAGCTGCTGGACGGGTTCCTCAAGCTCACCGGCCTCTTCGACAGCACCACCCTGGCGCCGCTGGCCCGCGAGGTCGTCATCCTGACCGTCGCCACCCGCAACGCCTGCCACACCTGCGTCGCCATGCACACCGCCGTCCTCGGCCGGCTCGGCGCCGACGAGTCGCTGGCCACCGCCCTGCGCGCCCGGCAGCCGCTGCCCGACCCGGCATTGGAGGCCCTGCGACGCTTCGTGCTGGCCGTGCTGGAGCACGCCGGCCAGGTCGGCGACGACGAGCTGCGCGCCTTCCTCGACCACGGCTACACCACCCAGAACGCCCTGGAGGTGGTGCTCGGCATCGGCACCTACACCCTCTCCACCTTCGCCAACCGCCTCACCGGCGCCCCCCTGGACCCCCAACTCGCCCCGTACGCCTGGCACGAGCCGCAGAGCGCGTGAGGCCCACCCGGCGCCGGGCTCAGAGCCGGGCCGACCAGCGCACCCGGGTGCCGCGGCGGTCGGGGCCCGGTTCGTGCCAGGCCGCTCCGCCGAGGTTCTCCGCCCGGCGGCGCAGGTTCGCCAGCCCGCTGCGGCGCCCGCCGGGCGGGATCCCCACGCCGTCGTCGGTGACGGTGAGCAGGACGCCGGGCCGGCCCGGGCGGCCGGGGGCCTGGGGGTCGCCGGAGACCGGCCGGCCCTCGTCGTCGAGGTGGACGGTGGCGTCCACCTCCACACCGACCCGCGAGGCCCGCGCGTGCCGGGCCGTGTTGGAGAGCATCTCGCGCAGCGCGGCCAGCAGTTGACGGGCCGTGGCATCGCCGACCAGGCTCTCCACCGGGCCCACGAAGGTCATCGACGGCTTGAATCCGAGCGCGGCCGCGGCCTGGCTGCCCTCGCGCAGCACCCGGGTGCGCAGGGTGTCCGGCTCGTCGCCGTGGTCGTCGTGCTGCAGGGCGTAGATGGTGGTGCGGACCTCCTGGATGGTGGCGTCCAACTCGTCGACCGCCGTGCCGATCCGGTCCTGCACCTCGGGCACCACGGCCCGCCGCGCGGCGCTCTCCAGCATCATCCCGGTGGCGAAGAGCCGCTGGATCACCAGGTCGTGCAGGTCGCGGGCGATCCGGTCGCGGTCCTGGAAGACCGCGAGGCGCTGCTGGTCGCGCTGCCCCTCGGCGAGCCGCAGGGCGAGCGCGGCCTGCGAGGCGAAGGTCTGGGCGAGTTCCTTCTCCGCGTCGGTGAACGGGCGGGCGCCGCGCGAGCGCCAGACCACCAGCCCGCCCAGCGCCCGGCCCGCCGACACCATCGGCAGCGCCATCGAGGGCCCGAAGTCCCGGGCCAGGCGCATCACCAGCGCCGGGTCCTGGGACATGTCCTCGATGAAGACGCTCTCGCCGCCGCGCAGCCGGGCCGCGTAGCCGTCGCCCGGCACGAGCTCGCCGGTGACGTACTCGGCCGACTCGCCGGAGGCGTGCGAGACCCGCAGGCCGCCGTCGGCGGTGGGCAGCATGATCATGCCGAGCGCCGCGTCGGCCAGCTCGCGGACCTGCTCGGCGGCCACCGTCAGGGCGGCGTGGGCCTCGTCGGTGGAGAGCAGCGCGGTGGTCACCGCGGCCGCGCCGGCGATCCAGCGCTCCCGGCGACGGCCCTCCTCGTAGAGCCGGGAGTTCTCGATCGCCACGCCCGCGGCCGCCGCCAGCGCGTGCACCACCTGCGCGTCCTCGGGGGTGAAGCCGCCGCCGCCGCGCTTCTCGGTGAGGTAGAGGTTGCCGAAGACCTCCTCACGGATCCGGATCACCTCGCCCAGGAACGACTTCATCGGCGGGTGGTGCGGCGGGAAGCCGGAGGAGCGCGGGTCCTGGGCCAGGTCGTCCAGCAGCAGCGGCTCCGGGCGCTCGATCAGCGCGCCGAGGATCCCGCGCCCGGTCGGCAGGTCGCCGATCCGGGCGGCGGTCGCGTCGTCGATGCCGACGTGGATGAAGTCGCTGAGCCCGTGGCCGTCCGGCGAGACCACGCCCAGCGCGGCGTACCGCGCGTCCACCAGGTCGGCGGCCCCGGCCGCGATCCGCTCCAGCGTCGCGTGCAGGTCCAGGCCGGCGCCGACCGAGACCACCGCCTCCAGCAGCCGCTGCATCCGGTCGGTCACCGCGGCGGCGGACTGCAGGCGCTCGGACACCTCGGTCACCAGGGTGTCCAGGCCGAGCGAGGAGATCTCGGGGACCCGGTGCGGCGCGGGCGCGTCCTCGCCGGGTGGGGGTGTGCTGGCCATGCTTCGACCCTAGGCCCTGTCTCCTGGTTCGCGCCGCGCGCCCGGCGGGAACCAGGAGACAGGGCCTCGTGCGGAGCTGGGACGGCGGGGCGTTGTTCGCTCACGACACGATGGCCGAGCCGTTTCCGCGGCCGGGCGGGAATTCCGGAATTCGGCCTGCCGAACCATGGAAGATTCAACGAGAGACCGTCCCGAAAACATCGATCGAGGCCGTGACACTCCCCCGGGATGGTATTACCGTGAGAAGTGACCCCCCGAAGTAATCCACCCTCAGGAGATTTCTCCTGAGCGCCCGTTCGTGGATCCGGGGGAAAGGCCGTGACCGTTATCGCCGGCCCGAGGTCCCTTTCCCGGCGAACAGCACAGGAGGCTGCTGTCCGCCGCATCCGACCGGTGCCCCCACCAGCCCGGGAGCGCCGCGACGACGGGAAGCCCCACTGGAGGAGAGACATGCCCACATTCGCTTCCGTCGACAGCCGGGGGCACGGAACGTTCTGGCTCAACCATCCGGACGGGGCGATGGTGCCGGGCCGCGCGGTCGTCGCCTCCATCAGCGAAATGCAGCAGGGGCTCCCGAACGCGGGCGCCGCCCAGATGACCGTCCACAACGTCGTTCCGGCGAACTCGGAGATCTCCTTCCGGGTCGAGGTCGACTGGCCGACGGATCTCGACCTCCGGGTGATCTACGCCTACGCCTGAGCCCCACGGTGGCCACCACCTCGGCCGGGCCCGGCGCCGCACCGCGCATCCCCCTCGGGTGCGGTGCGGCGCCGGGCGCGGACCGGGCGCCCGCTACTTCTTGAGGCGCGAGGAGGAGACGATCGAGACGATGTGCGCCGGCACCAGCAGCCACACGATGACGGTCACCGCGACCACCGCGACCCGGGTGGCGGTCAGGTCGCCGCGCACGGTGTCGACCACGGCCGCGACCAGCAGCAGCAGCGTGCACTCGATCCCGTTGCAGAGCCGGTGCAGACCCACGCCCGAGGCCAGCCGGCGCACCCGGGCCAGGCCCGAGGAGCGCGGCACGACCGACTGGTCGGTGGCCTTGGCCAGTCCGCTGTCCGAGCGCGCCACGTGCACCAGGTCCGAGGAGGCCTTCAGCAGCAGCACGCCGATGCCCGCGGCCAGGCCCGCCACCAGGTAGGGGCTGAGCCCGAGCGAGGAGGCCCGGCAGCCCATGCCGACCATCACGGCGGCGTCCGCGAGGTAGGCGCCCAGGCGGTCCAGGTAGACCCCCAGCGGGCTGAACTGCCGCCGCCAGCGGGCGACCTCGCCGTCCACGCAGTCGAGCAGCAGGTAGAGCTGCATGAACAGCACGGACAGCAGCGCGCCGGCCAGGCCCGGGATCAGCAGGGCGGCGCCGGAGAGCACCCCGGCCACCACCATCACGGTGGTGATCTGGTTCGGCGACCAGCGCGTGCCGAGCAGCAGCCGGGTGATCCGCAGCGAGAGGGAGCGCATGTAGAGGCGGCCGGCCCAGTGCTCCGCCCTGCTGTCGAGCTTGCCCGGCGGGTGGATCACTGCGCGCAGTTCTTCGAGTGGAACTCTGGTCATGCCGTCTCCGTGTCTGGCTGGCGGAACGCCCGTGCCACCGCTGCGGGCACGTGTGCGGGTCCACGCAAGCGCAGAGAGCCCGGTGGGGGCAAGCCAGTGGGCGGACCGGGCCCGGCCGACCTCCCGGCGGCCCCGGGCGGGGCCGCGCTCAGAGGGCCGCGGTCAGCAGCCGGTCCGCCGCCAACTCCCGTTCCCACAGGGCCCGCAGCCGCCCGTCGGGGCGGTGGGCCAGCTCCTGCCAGCTGCCGCGCTCGACCACCCGGCCCGCTTCCAGCACCACGATCTCGTCCACCGCGGCCTCGCTCAGACCGGTCAGGCGATGGGTGATCAGCAGGGTGGCCCGGCCCTCGGTGGCGGCCAGCAGGTCGGCGGTCAGGGCGTCGGCGGTGGGCAGGTCGAGGTGCTCGGCGGGCTCGTCCAGGATCAGCAGCGGGAAGTCCGCGAGCAGCGCGCGGGCCAGCGCCAGGCGTTGGCGCTGGCCGCCGGAGAGCCGCGCGCCGTGCTCGCCGACCATGGTGTCCAGCCCCTCGGGCAGGGTGTCCACCCACTCCAGCAGCCGGGCGCCGGCCAGCGCGGCGCGCAACTCGTCGGCGGTGGCGCCGGGGCGGGCCAGGCGCAGGTTCTCGCGCAGCGAGCTGTCGAAGACGTGGGCGTCCTGCGCGCACAGACCCACCACCCGGCGGACGTCGTCGCCGTGCACCCGCCCACTGTCCACAGCCTGTGGATGGCGGCCGTCCAGCAGCACCTCGCCGGCCTCCTGGTCGAGCAGCCGCAGCAGCACCTGCGCCAGGGTGGTCTTGCCCGAGCCGGAGCGCCCGACCACCGCCACCCGGCGGCCCGGGGCGAGATCGAGGTCGACGCCGTCCAGCGCCCAGCCGCGCTGACCGGGCCAGCGGGCCCGCAGGCCGCGCACCGCGAGCGGGAACGGCTCGGCCGGCAGCGCGGCCGCGGTGCGGGCGGCCGGCTCGGTCACCGGCTCCGGGGTGTCGAGCACCTCCACCAGCCGGGCCGCCGCCGCCCGGCTGCGCTCGCGGACCTGGACGGCCGACGGCAGGCCGGCCACCGCCTCGAAGGCGGCCAGCGGCGTGAGGATCACCACCGCCAGGCAGAGTCCGGAGAGCGTCCCGCCGGCCACCCCGGGCACCCGGGCCTGCCCGCCGCCGGCCACCGTGGGCCCGGTG
>NZ_BAAALF010000192.1:14330-15468 GCF_039528135.1 Kitasatospora nipponensis
GTATGCGCACAACGGCGACGTGCAGGTGGCCTTCGACCAACTGAAGGGCTCCGAGGGCGAACCGCTGCTGCTGATCATGGGGTTGGCCACCGCCCGGTTCTGGTGGCCGGCCGGACTGTGCCAGGCTTTCGCCGACGCCGGGTTCGCGGTGGCCCGCTACGACCAGCGCGACGCCGGCCACCGTGAGCACGGTGAGCAGCGCGGACAGGCCGGCGCCGAGCCCGGCGGTGGCGGCGGAGCGGGCGGCCAGTTCGGTCAGCCGGGCGTCCGCGGCCCGGACGGTGGCCAGCCGGGCGGACAGGGCGCCGGCCGCGGTCAGCTCGGCGGTCCCGGTCAGGGTGTCCAGGACCGCGCTGGAGAGCTCGCCGCGCGCGGGCGCCTGCCGCTGCTCGGAGCGGCCCGAGAGCCGGGCCGCCAGCGCCGGCACCCCGGCACCGGCCAGCAGCAGGCCGAGCGCCAGCAGCGCCCCGGCGAGCGGCAGCAGCAGCGCCAGGCCCGCGGCGCAGCCCAGCGAGACGATCAGCGCGATGGCGGCCGGCAGCCGCCAGCGCAGGTACCAGTCCTGCACCGAGTCGACGTCCGCCACCAGCCGCGACAGCAGGTCGCCGCGCCGGAAGGCGGGCAGCGCGGCAGGCGCCAGGCGCTCCAGCCGCCGGTAGACGGCCACCCGCAGCACGCCCAGGGTGCGCAGCACCGCGTCGTGGGCGACCAGCCGCTCGGCGTAGCGCAGCACGCTGCGCCCGACGCCGAACGCGCGCACCGCGGTGACGGCCATCATCAGGTAGAGCACCGGCGGCAGTTGCGAGGCCCGCGAGATGAGCCAGCCCGAGGTGGCGCTCAGCGCCACCGCGCAGCCGAGCGCGAGGCTGCCGAGCAGCACGGCCAGCGCGAAGCGCCACCGGGAGCGGCCGGGGCCGGCGGTGCGCAGCAGCGCGGCGATCCGGCGCAGCGGGGCGGTGGGGCGCGCGGCCGCGTCGGGCACCTCGGGGGACTCGGGCACCTCGGGGGACTCGGCGGCGCGAACGACCGGGCGGACCGTGGCCGGCATCGCGGCGCTCGGTGCGGCCCCCGGTGCGGCGTACGCCCCGGCCTCCGCCGCGGTGCCCGCCGCGGTGCCCGGCGCCGCGGGGGCGGTCAG
>NZ_BAAALF010000193.1:0-15368 GCF_039528135.1 Kitasatospora nipponensis
GGCAGGTCGGCGGCGGCGCAGCAGTCGTCGTCGGAGACCGGAGCGGTGGCGGGCGCAGCCACCGGTGACCCGGCCGGCATCGCCGTCGCGGCCGTGGTGGCCACGGCCACCGCCGGGGTGTTCATCGGCCGCTCGCACTGCTGCGGCAGCCCGATCAGCACCAGCAGCGCCACCAGCAGGGCGGTGGCGCTCCAGGGCCGGGGGTGGCGGGCGGAACGGGCCATAGTGCCACCGGACGCTAGCCGCCCCGCCGCCCGGGCCGACGCACCCTCACCCGAACGGGGGACGCCCGCGTGTCCGCGCCCGGGCCGCCGCGCGGGCGGCGGTGCGGGTGGCGGGGTCAGCCGGGGACGGTGCCCGGAGCGTGCCGGCGTCCGCTGCGACGGTGGGTGGCCCGGAGCAGGACGGTGACCAGGGCCGCGAGGTCGGCCGCGCCGGCCGGGTCGTCCGGGTAGCGGGTGGTCTGCAGCGGGCCGACCTCGTCCAGCCGTCCGCCCGCCCGCTCCAGCACGTAGCCCAGGGTCAGCAGGGCCAGCCGGGCGTTGCCGTCGGCGAAGGGGTGGAAGAAGGCGACGTCCAGGTACGCGCGGGCCGCCCGGGCGGCCGGTGGCAGGGCGGGATCGGCGCTCTGCCGCAGGCACGCGGCCAAATCCCGCCAGGTGTGCGGCGTCAGCCCGTAGCGCTCCCGGCCGCCCTTGGCGAAGGCCTCGCCGGTGCGCAGCGGTGCGTGCGGCACGCCGAGGACCAGCCGCTGCCAGCCGGCCAGCAGGGTGGCGTCCAGCGGCGCGCGCCGGGCGGCGTCCGCGCGCAGCAGGGCGAGCGCGGCCAGCAGCCGGTCGGCGGGCGCCGCGTCCCGTTGCCGGACCGGGCCGTCGAACCAGTGCGCCAGCCCGTCCACGGCGGCCGGTCCGGGCGCGGGTGCTCCGGCGCCCGCCGTCGCCCAGTCGACCTGTTCCCTGACCCGGCACCAGGTGGCCAGCGCGTCCTCGCCGGTGGGCACGGGTGTCACTCCTGGCCGGTCCGGGGTACTACATGCCCTTGGTGCCGTCGATGGTCTCGCGGATGATGTCCGCGTGGCCGGCGTGCCGGGCGGTCTCCTCGATCATGTGCAGCACCACCCACCGGGCGTTGCGGTGGGCCTGCTTGGGCCAGGCGCAGGGGGTGTCGAGGTCGGTGGCCGCGACGATCTCGTCGCTGATCGCGACCTGCTCGCGGTAGTAGGCGCTCCAGCGCTCCAGGGTGTCCCGCTCGTCGAGCTGGAAGTCGGTGTCGAAGTCCACGTCCTGGACCTCGGGCCACTCGCCCGGGAAGGTGCGGCCGGCCAGGATGATCTGGAACCAGCGGCGCTCCCAGAGGGCCGAGTGCTTCAGCAGGCCCAGCAGCGAGAGCGAGCTGGCGGTCGGGACCTTCCGCAGGTCGGCGTCGGACAGGCCCTCGAGCTTGCGCAGCAGGGCGTCGCGCTGCTTGTCGAGGAAACCGGACAGGGCCTCGCGCTCGGTCGCGCTGGAGAACTGGTTCGCCGTCATGGCGGCCACGCTAGTCGAAGCCGCGGGCCGGCCCGTAACGGTTTTCGGCGGCCCCGTCCCGCTCAGAGCGGCGGTCCGGCCGGGGCCGGGCCCAGGGTGGTGGTGCCAGGGGTGGCCTGGTGGCCCAGGCCGCTGCGGTAGACGTCCAGCGCGTCCTCGATCCGGCCGGTGCGGCGCAGCAGGTCGCCGAGCATCCGGCACAGGTCGGCGACGTCCGCGGCCGCCCCCGCCTCCTGGAGCAGGTCGAGCGCGGCGCGGTAGTGCCGTTCGGCGGCCGGCAGGTCGGCGCGCTCCTCGGCGATCCTGCCCAACAGCCGGTGGGCCGCGCCCGCGTGGACGGCGCCGTGGCCGGGGTGCAGGTCGTCGAGCAGATCGGCGAGCAGTGCCGCGGCCTCCTCGGGGCGGCCCAGCCGGCGCAGCACGTCGGCGAGTTCGACGTCGATCTGGCGGGTGTAGAGCGCGGCCCGCCGGTGCGCCAGGATCTCGCGCGCGGTGCGCAGTTCGCGCTCGGCCTGGACCAGGTCGCCCTCCTGGCCGCGCAGGTAGCCGCGCATCCAGTGGCAGTGCGCCAGCTCCGGGCGGATCATCAGCTGCTGGTAGAGCTCCTGGGCCTTGGCGAGCGAGGCGTCGGCCTCGGCGGCCCGTCCTTCGGCGAGCAGGGTGCGGGCCACCCCGCGGTGCAGCCGGGCCACCAGGGCCGGGTCGGCGACCTGCGGGGCCAGCGCCAGGGCCAGTTCGGCGGCCTGGGCGGCGCGGCTGTGCGCGCCCAGGTCCATGTACGGCGCGATCACCGCCGAGTAGAGCAGCAGCAGGGCGTCGGGGTCGTGCAGGCCGCTCGCGTTGAGCTGGTCGATGGTGCTCTCCAGCAGGTAGCAGGAGTAGCGCAGGTCGCCGGCGAGCAGGTGGGCCACCGCCCGGCCGCGCAGCGCGGGCACCCGCTGGGGCAGCGGGGCGTCGGCGAGCAACTCCTCGGCCTGGGTGAACCCGGCGATGGCGTCGGTGAGTTCACCGGCCTCGGTGTGGCACTCGGCGAGGCCGGTCAGGGCGGCGGCCTGCTCGGCCACCAGGGCGTAGCGCCGCGCCTCGTCGGCCAGTCGGGCGTACTGCGCGGCGGCGTCGCGGACCGCCTCCTGCTGCGGTTCGCCGGTGCAGAGCGTGCGGCGCGCGTCGGCCAGCCGCATCCGCAGCTCGGTGGCCAGGTGGGCGGGCCGGTCGGTGGTCAACTGCTCGACGTCGACGCCGAGCCGGTCGGCCAGGTAGCTCAGCGCGGTCGGCGAGGGCTTGACCCGTCCGGCCTCCAGGGTGGAGATGTACGCCGCGGTGTAGTCCGGCTCGGCGAGCGCCCGCTGGGTGAGCCCGCGCTCGGTGCGCAGCCGCAGCACCCGGCGGCCGATCAGGACCTGCCCCGTGGGCTCGGCCGCCGACTCGGCCGTCGGCTCCGCCGCCGTCTTCTTCGCCATCCTGTCGCCACCGCTCTGTGTCTCGGCCGGGTGTGCCGGCCGGTTCTCGTGCCGCCCAGGGTATTGCGTGCGCCGAGCGGTGCCCGCTAGCTTAACCCCCAAGTTAAACGGGCTTACGTCAGAAGTTAACCCCACGCGCCGTAGGCCCGCCAGTGCCCCGCCGGTTCCCCCCACCCCTCTGCTGGAACGGAGCTCCCATGCGCCTGCGCCGAACGCTGCTCAGCGGCGTGACCACCCTCGCCACCGCGCTCTGCCTGCTGGCGGCCGCCCCCGCCGGGCAGCACCCGGCCACGGACGCGGCCGCCGCCACCCTCGCGCCGCGCCCGCTGCCGGTGACCGCTCCGCCCGGGCTCGCCGCCCAGCCGGCCGGCGGCGCCCGCAGCCTGGCGGTCACCGGCTCCGGACCCATCTGCTGGTACGGCTCCTGCTACGACTACGTGAACGGCCGTCAGGTCACCGACGCCAAGGGCGCCACCATCCGGATGCTGCAGGCGGCCCCGGAGATCAAGCCGGGCGACGTCGAGTCGCACTCGCTGCAGGAGCTGGCGCTGCAGTCCGCCGACCAGAAGTCCACCGTGGAGATCGGCTGGACGGTGGACCTGGGCCTCAACGGCGACACCCGCCCGCACCTGTTCGTCTACCACTGGGTGGACGGCCAGGAGAGCTGCTACAACGGCTGCGGCTTCGTGCAGGTCTCCCGGAGCATCAAGCCCGGCATGGCGGTGCGCACCGGCAGCGCGGCCCGCTTCAGCATCGTCAACGTGCGCGGCGACTGGTGGCTCTTCTACGACGAGCAGGCGGTGGGCTACTTCCCCGGCTCGCTCTGGGGCGGCACCTACCAGCGGGCGCAGATCATCTCGGCGTTCGGCGAGGTCGCCCACGCGGCCGGTGCGACCTGCGAGGACATGGGCACCGGCCGCGCCGGAACCGCCCGCGGCGCCGGCTGGATCGAGGACTTCGGCGTCTACGACTCCCACGACCGGGCCCAGTTGACCGTCACCGCCACCAGCCCGGCGCTGTACAGCGCGGGCGACGTCACGCGGACCGGCTTCCACCTCGGCGGCGCGGGCAGCGGCCGCTGCTGAGCCGGTAGCCCGTGGGTAGCCCGCCGATCCCCACCGGTCGGCGGGCCTTGACGAACAGTCAGGATGAGCTGAAAGTGGTCCCGCAAGATCCAGATCGGACCGCTGTCGTCAACCTACGGGGGATGTTCGCATGCATGCACGGGATCGGGTCGGACTCGGGGGCAGACGGTACGCGGCCGCGATAGCGGCTGCCGCCCTGCTGGGTCCGCTGGCACTGGCCGGTTCGGCCGCCGCCGCACCCACCACCGCAGCACCCACCACCGCCGGCGCACCCGCCGGCCCGGCCACGGCCACCAGCACCGCCCCGGGCGGCGAGCAGGCGCTCGCCGCCCGCGCGCGTTCCCAGGGCCGCGCGGTCGAACTGCCGGACCGCCACACGGACTCCTCGCAGACCTTCGTGAATCCGGACGGCACCTTCACCTACCAGTCGTACGCCCAGCCGCAGTGGCGCAAGCGCGGCGAGGCCTGGGTGAGCCTGGACGCCACGCTGCACCGCACCCCGGACGGCCACTACGCCCCCGCGGTGACCACCTCGGACCTGGTGCTCTCCGGCGGCGGCGACGGTCCGCTCGCCACCCTGACGGTCGACGGGCAGCACCTGTCGCTGCGCTGGCCGCACCCGCTGCCCGCGCCGTCGGTGACCGGCACCGTGGCGACCTACCGCGACGTGCTGCCCAGTGGCGTCGACCTCCAGGTCTCCGCCACGCCGGCCGGCGGCATCCAGCAGGCGCTGGTGGTCAAGAACGCGACGGCCGCCGCCGATCCGGCGCTCGCCTCGCTCACGCTGGCCACCGAGACCAGCCCCGGGCTGACGCTGAGCGCCGACGCCGGGGACAACCTCGCCGTCAAGGACGCGGCCGGCCACGAGCTGTTCACCGCGCCCGCGCCGCGGATGTGGGACTCCGGCCACCCGGCGGGCGCGCAGGCCGCCGCGTCCGCCTCCACCGCCGAGGGGTCGGCCGCGGCCGGTCCGGTCGCCGACGCCCCCTCGGACGTCAGCGGCCCGGCCGCGAGCGCCCGGCAGGCCGCGATCCACGCCACCGTCCAGGGCGCCGGCAACGGTGGCGGCGCGTCCCTCGCGCTGGTGCCGGACCGCACGCTGCTGACCGACCCGGGCGCCAGCTTCCCGCTCTTCCTCGACCCGTCCTTCGCCCCGCACCCGGCCTCCGGCGCGACCCAGGCCTTCGACCAGGTGCAGGCGGCCTACCCGAACACCGGCGAGTACAACTCCCCGCCCAGCGTCGGGCTGGCCGTCGGCTTCCAGGGCTTCTCCTCGCCGACCGGCGTCGAGCGGGCCTACTACCAGCTCGGCGTGCCCTCGGCGATCTGGGGGACCAAGGTGCTCGGCGCCACGGTCGCGGTCACCGAGACCTACAGCGCCAGCTGCGGCACCGCCTCGCGGACCGTGAACGCCTGGTCCAGCAGCCCGATCAGCTCGGCGACCACCTGGAGCAACCAGCCGAGCCGGGCCGTGCTGCAGAGCTCGGTGGCCTACGCCGCCGCGTGCAACGGGCAGAAGCCGGTCGGCCAGTTCAACTTCCTCAACCAGGTGACCAACGCCGCGGCCGGCCACTGGCCGAACATCACCTTCGGGCTGCTGGCCGGCAACGAGAGCAACGACCTGTACTTCTCGCGGTTCTCGCAGAACGCGCAGCTCTCGGTCACCTACGACGGAGCGCCGAACGTCCCCGGGTCGATGTCCGTGACGCCCTCGACCAGCACCAACGGCACGCTCTACACCACCAGCGGGCGCCCGACCCTGTCGGCGAGCGCCACCGACCCGGACGGCGACACCGTCCAGCTGGAGTACCAGATCCTGGCCGACACCCACGTGCAGGCCTCGGGCACCTCGGGCTTCGTGACCTCCGGCACCCCCGCGACCTGGCAGCCCGGCACCGCGCTGGCGGACGGCACGTACACCTGGCAGGTGCGCTCCTACGACGGCAACCAGGACAGCAGTTGGTCCGCGCCGCAGACCTTCGTGGTGGCGACCGTGCCGCCGAACCCGCCGACGGTGGACGCCGCCGGGTTCCCGGCCGGCGTGTGGACCGCGCCGACCGGCGGCCCGGTGAACTTCACGCTGAGCGACACCAGCAGCGGCTTGAGCGGCTACCGCTACCGGCTGGACGGGGCGCCGACGGTGAACACCGTGACCGGCCCCGGCCTGTCGCTCACCCTGGCGCCCGGCTGGCACGTGCTGGCGGTGGCCGCCGTCGACCAGGCGGGCACCGTCTCGACCACGGTCGGCTACGCCTTCGGCATCGGCTCGGCCGCGGTGACCGGTCCGGCGGACGGCTCCAGCGGCACCGGCGCCGCGGTCGGCCTGGCCGCCACCTCGGCGCCGGGCCTGACCGGCGTGCGCTACCAGGTCCGCAGCGGGAGCTCGGGCACCTTCACCGACATCCCGCCCGGTGACGTGAGCACCGGACTCGCTCCGCTGTCCGCCTGGCCCGCGGCCACCGACGGCCAGGGCAACGCCCCGGCGCTGACCTGGAACGCCGCGCAGACGTTCCCGCTGGACGGGCCCGTGCAGGTCCAGGCGGTCTTCTCGGACGCGGCCGGGAACACCGTCACCTCCGCGCCGGTCGGCTACACGCTCAACCGGCCGACCCCGCCCTCGGCGCCGCTGGCGCTCAGCGCCACCCCGCACGACGGCTCCGCGCTGATCACCTGGGCGGCGCCGGCCTCCGGCGGCAACTCCCCGATCACCGGCTACACCGTCACGGCCTCCTACGGCGGGTTCACCGTCGGCAGCCCGGTGACGGTGCCGGCCGGCACCCTGAGTGCCACGGTGAGCGGGCTGAACAACGGCGTGCCGTACTCCGTGAGCGTGACCGCGAGCAACGCGGCGGGCGTCGGCCCGGCCTCGACCATCACCGTCACCCCGGTGGCGGCGGGCGCTCCCGGGCCGGTCACCGCGGTGGCGGTGGTCGCCGGCAGCGGGCAGGCGACCGTCTACTGGACGGCGCCGAGCAGCACCGGCGGCGCCGACCTGACCGACACCGTGGTGGAGATCCACCAGGTCGCCGACGGGGCGCTGGTCAGCTCGCTGACCGTGGCCGCGCCGGGCGCCTCGGCGCAGCTGACCGGACTGCCCTCGGGCGTCCAGCTGTACGCCACGCTGGTGGCGCACAACGCGGCGGGCCTGGGCTCGACGCCGGTCCAGTCGGACGCCTTCCAGCCGTCCTGACCCTCCCTCGGGGCCGGTCGGGCGGTGCCTGCGGGCACCGGCCGACCGGCCCCTCTGCGTGCCCGCCCTCGCGCGTGCCGGGCCCTGCGCGGGCCGGCTCGTCGCGTCGGCGGGTCAGTGGCCCAGCAGGAGGGCCTCGGTCCGCGCGCTGAGGCCGGTGGGGGAGTGCTCGGTGCCCTCCGGGGTGCGGCCGGGCAGCGTGCGCAGCCAGGCCCAGGTGTCCGCGACGGTCTCCTCCAGCGGCCGCAGGCGCAGCCCGGCGGCCAGCGCCTTGCGCACGTCGCCCTGGTGCATGGTGTCGTGGTACTCGCCCGGCGGGAACCAGATCGGCAGCTGCGTCCACGGTTCCACCCCGGCCGCCACGATCGCCGCGCCGTCCACCCAGCGCAGTTCGGCGTCCGAGCCGGTGACCCGCAGGCAGGCCGCCAGCAGGGCGCCGATGGTGGTCTCCCCCGGCGGGCTGACCAGGTTGTACGCGCCGCCCAGGCCCCGGACGGCGGCGTCCAGGCACCAGGCGGCCACGTCGCGCGCGTCGATGTACTGGATTCCCAGCTCACTGGGCCCCGGAGCCGGCACCGGCCCGCCGCGGGCGATCCGGTTCAGCCACCAGGGCAGCCGGCCGACGTTCTCGCCGGGCCCCAGCACCAGACCGCAGCGCGCCAGCAGCGTCCGCTCGCCGAAGGCGGCCAGCGCGGCCAGCTCCCCGCCGCGCTTGGCGGGCGCGTACTCGCTGTCGGTGGAGTCGGGCGAGCCGGCCACCACCGGCCCCTGCTCGTCGAGTCCGGGGGCGGCCGGGAAGGCGTAGACGGACCGGCTGGAGACGTAGACGTGGTGACCGACCCGGTCGGCCAGCAGGCGCGCCGCGTCCCGGACGGCGGTGGGCGCGCCGCGCCAGGTGTCCACCACCAGGTCCCAGCTGCCGGTGGACAGCGCGGCCAGCCCCGGCGGGCCGGCCGCGCGGTCGCCGTGCAGCGAGGTGACCCCCGGCGGGGCCGGGTGGCGCCCGCGGTGGAAGACGGTCACCTCCCAACCACGCGCCAGCGCCTCGTCGGTGAAGGCGCGTCCGACGAACTCGGTGCCGCCCAGGATCAGGAGTCTCTTGGCTCTCATGGCGCCGACTCTGCCTCCGGGGTGGGCGGCCGGGAAGGGCTGCACGCTCCTGGCGGAATCGCTGAGAGCGCAACCCGCCCGCGGGGGTGGGGGCCTGGGCGTTCAGCCGGCCGGTCGTCGGTCGGTCGGTCGGTCGTCAGTCGGTCGTCGGGTCGTCGGATCGCTCGGTCGCTCGGCGGGTCGGTCGGTCGTCAGTCGGTCGTCGGGGTGCGGGCCGCCAGGCGCTCGTGGCGCTGGCGGGCGGCCTGCGGGGTGCCCAGACCCAGGCCGAAGGCGATCTCCTGCCAGGTCATGCCGCGCCCCCTGGCCATCTCCAGCAGGCCGATCTCCAGCTCGTCCAGCTCGACGCGGGCCCGCGGCAGCAGGCTCAGCGCGGCCGTGATGTCGGCGTGGTCCACCGGCGCCTCGCCCTCCTCGACCAGGGCCGCGCCGCTGAGCAGGAAGGAGACCAGCCGGACCGCCTCGTGCGGGGCGAGCACGGAGGCGTGCTGCTGGCGGTTGCGCTGCGCGTCGCCGTTGGCGTGCCGTCCGGCGATCCGGAAGAGCGCGGCGTACTCGCGGCGGGCCCGGATCCGGTCGGGATCGGGGGCGGTGAACGGGTCGGCCGGCTCGGCGGCGGATCCGGTCGACGTGGTGGCGGATCCGTTCGGGGTGGCGGGAGATGACGACATGTCGGCATCATGGCGATGGCTCCGCCGCGTTGTCAACGGAATGGAGCAAACAGATCGTTCAAGAAACTCGGTTGCGCGAACCGGCAACCATGGGTCTATGCTGACCAGGTTCACCAGAGTGCGCCCGGTTGCGGTGCCGCTCTGACGTGTGGGGGTGAACCGGCGGCTTCCCCAGCCGGGCCGGTCCGCTCCTTGCCGAGTCGATGACACGCACCTCTGTGCGTCCCGGCCGGAAGGAGGCGAGAGACATGGATGCAAGTTGCAGTAGTCCGGGCCACAAACGGCCCCCCATCCGCCTGTCCTCGTACTCCACCGGCAAGCGGTAGCCACCTCCCCTGCGCGCCCCAGGCGCGTTCCTGACGCCACCTCGCCCCGGCGCGGCCCCCACGGCCCCGCCGGGCCGTGCTGCTGCGCGCCGCCGGGACGGACGGCCACCGCCTTGCCTCCGCACGCCCCCGACCGCGGGGGCACGGGAGGTTTCGTCATGACCAACGTGATCCTCGACCCACAGGCCCGAGCCCCGCGGGCCGCCGTCCTGGACGACGCCCACGTGGGCGACATCAGGGGGGCGCTCGGCACCATCCGGCTGGACGACACCGCGCCGCGCACGGGCCTGTCCGCCAAGTTCCGCACCCTGCTCGCGATCATCGGTCCCGGCCTGATCGTGATGGTCGGCGACAACGACGCCGGCGCCTTCGCCACCTACGGCCAGGCCGGCCAGAACTACGGCACCCACCTGCTGTGGACGCTGCTGCTGCTGGTCCCGGTGCTCTACGTCAACCAGGAGATGGTGCTGCGGCTGGGCGCGGTCACCGGCGTGGGCCACGCCCGGCTGATCCTGGAGCGCTTCGGCCGGTTCTGGGGTGCCTTCAGCGTGATCGACCTCTTCCTGCTCAACGCGCTGACGCTGGTCACCGAGTTCATCGGGATCACCCTCGCCACCGGCTACCTGGGCCTGCCCAAGGTCGCCTCCGTGGTGCTGGCGGCGGCGATCGTCATCGCCTCCGCCTTCACCGGCTCCTTCCGGCGCTTCGAGCGGATCGCCATCGCGCTCTGTGCCGGCTCGCTGCTGCTGGTGCCGGTCTACTTCCTGGCCCGGCCCAGTGGCGCGCGGATGGCCCACGACTTCCTGGTGCCGCAACTGCCCGGTGGTACCGGCCAGTTGTCGACGGTGATGCTGCTGATCATCGGCATCGTGGGCACCACGGTCGCGCCCTGGCAGCTCTTCTTCCAGCAGTCCTACGTGATCGACAAGCGGATCACCCCGCGCTTCCTGCGCTACGAGAAGGTCGACCTGTGGATCGGCATCGTGGTCGTGGTGCTGGGCGCCGCCGCGATGACCGGCTTCACCGCGGTCGCCTTCGCCGGCAGCGAGGGCGCCGGCGCCTTCACCGACACCGCCGGTGTGGCCCACCAACTGGCCGCGCACGCCGGGAAGGTGGCCGGAGTGCTGTTCGCCGTCGCGCTGCTGGACGCCTCGATCATCGGCGCCTTCGCGGTCTCGCTCTCGACCGCGTACGCGATCGGCGACGTCTTCGGCATCCGGCACTCGCTGCACCGCGGGGTCGGCGGCGCCAAGGGCTTCTACGCCGTCTACGCGGGCCTGGTGGCGGCGGCCGCCGCGATCGTGCTGATCCCCGGCTCCCCGCTGGGCCTGCTCACGGTGGGCGTGCAGACGCTGGCCGGCGTGCTGCTGCCATCCGCCTCGGTCTTCCTGCTGCTGCTCTGCAACGACCGGCAGGTGCTGGGGCCGTGGGTCAACGGGCCCAGGACCAACGCCTTCACGGCGGCGGTGGTCGGCGTGCTGGTGACCCTGTCGATCATCCTGACCGCCTCCGTGCTCTTCCCGGACATCAGCGCGCGGGCGATCCTCGACATCATGGCCGGCTGCGGGGTCGCCGGGGTGCTGGCCGCCGGCTACTCCTTCACCCGCCGGCGCATCGGCACCAAGGAGGACGCCGTCGACCGCACCGGGCGCGACAGTTGGCGGATGCCGCCGCTGGAGACGCTGACGCGTCCGGTGCTGTCCACCGGTCGCCGGGTCGGGATGGGCGCGCTGCGCGGCTACCTGCTGGTGGCGATGGTGCTGGTGGTCGTCAAGCTCGTGCAGGTCGCGCTCGCCCGGTGAGCCGGCCCGAGCCGGACCGGTCCCGGTGCCCCGCGAGGTACCCCTCGCCGGTCAGCGCGGGCCGGCGACCAGCCGGCAGTCCGACGCTCCGAGACGATCAATGCACGTGCCGCGATGCCCGCCACGGATGGCCCAATGAGCCCGCCGCCCGCAGGCCACGGCTGACCACGCACGAGCTCGTTTCAGACGCCCTCGGCCCCGACGGAAGACCCCTGCGCCTTGGGCCACTGAGTGGCCGGCGTCTCACCGGCGGCCTCGTAAACCACCGAAGACCCCTGAGCGCCAGGCCACTGAGTGGCCACGGACTTGCCGGCACCCCCATGAGACTCGGCGGCCGCGTGCCAGCCCAGCCCGAGCACCGACAAGGAAAGCACCGCCGAAGCGGCGACAGCGGTCAGCAGGTGCTTCCTACCGTTGTTCATCTGTTCCCCTCAGTGCCTCAACCAGCCGACAGGAGCCGACAGAAGCCAATTCCCCGCCGGTCAGGCGGTCGGCTCTATGATGGGGCGTCAGACTAACATGGCATGCACATGCATTCCGCGACCGCGCCATCATCTGCCGTCGACCGGGTACACGGTCCTGGCGACGGCAGAACGCCACCAACACCGACCAACGTCAGGTGAACTGGCGGTTCACCACCCACGACGCACGCCTCAAGGTGCGCCACCTACATCCCAAGGATCAGCCGCGGCAGCCTCCTGGTCGGGCCGGTCCGCCAGCCGTCGGAAGCGGTCGACGCGGGCGCCGGGCGGGGCCAGGGCGGCGGCGGCCAGTTCGGCCTCGACGGCGGCCAGGACGCGCCGCACGAAGGCGGCCGGCTCCTCGGAGGCCGGGCGGGGCTCGGGCAGGACGCGGTCGATCACGCCTTCGCGCAGCAGCTCGGCCGCCCCGATCCGCTGCTGCTCGGCGAGGCCCGGAGCGAGGTCCGGGGTGCGGTGCAGGATCACCGAGGCGCCCTCGGGCGGCAGCGGCGAGAGCCAGGCGTGCTCGGCGGCCACGGCCCGGTCGGCGGGGAGCAGGGCCAGCGCCGCGCCGCCCGCGCCCTCGCCCAGCAGCAGACTGACCACCGGGGTGGCCAGCGCGCTCAACTCCGCCACGCAGCGCGCGATCTCGCCCGCCAGCGCGCCCTCCTCGGCCGCCGGGCTGAGCAGCGCGCCGTGGGTGTCGATCACGGTGAGCAGGGGCAGCCGCAGCTCGGTGGCCAGCCGCATCCCGCGCCGGGCGGTGCGCAGCGCGGCCGGGCCCACCGGTCCGGACCGGGCGGCCGTCGCCCGGTCGTGGCCGACCACCACGCAGCCGGTGCGCCCGAACCGGGCCAGCGCCAGGGTCAGCGCGTCGTCCCGCTCGCCCGCGCCGGTGCCGTGCAGCCGCACCAACCGGTCGGCCGCGCCCAGCAGTTGGGCGAGCCCCGGCCGGCCGGGATCGCGGGTCAGCGTGACGGACCGCCAGACCGGCGGGTGCGCCGGGGAGCCGGCGGGCTCGGGCGTCCGGGGCTCGGTGGCGACCTCGTCCCTCGTCCGCTGCCCGGTCGCGACCTCGTCCCTCGCCCGCTGCTCGGCCGCGCCGTCGGTGGCGCTCCCGGCGAGGATGGTGAGGGTGTCCGCGAGGTGAGCGCGCAGTGCGGCCGGCGCGAGCACGGCGTCGACCGTGCCGAACAGCTCCAGGTGCTCGGCGCGCTGCACCCCCTCGGGGAACGGCGCGCCGTAGAGCGCCTGGTAGACCCGCGGGCCGAGGAAGCCCACCAGCGCGTCGGGCTCCGCGGTGGTCAGCTGGCCCAGCGAGCCCCAGGAGGCCAGCACCCCGCCGGTGGTCGGATGGCGCAGGTGGACCAGGTAGGGCAGGCCGGCCGCCCGGTGGGCGGCGACGGCGTTGGCGATCGCGACCATCCGGACGAAGGCGGGCGTGCCCTCCTGCATCCGGGTGCCGCCGGAGGCCGGAAAGGCGATCAGCGGCAGCCGTTCGGCGGTGGCCCGCTCCACGGCCCGCAGCAGCCGGGCGGCGGTGGCCGTGCCGATCGACCCGGCGAGGAAGGTGAACTCGCTGAGCAGCACGGCCACCCGGTGCCCCGCGAGGTACCCCTCGCCGGTCAGCGCGGCCTCGTCCGCCCCGCTGCGGGCCCGGGCCCGGGCCAGGTCGGCGGCGTAGGGGCCGTCCACGGGGTGCCGCGGCGGGTCGTCCCAGCTCCGGAACGAACCGGCGTCGAGCACCTGGTCGGCGAAGACCAGGGCGGCGGGCCGCTGGGCGGGCTCGGGCGGGGAGATCGATTCGTCCACACCGGCCAGTCTCCGCAAGCGGGGGGTGGCGGGGCAATCCCCGACTCCGTCACACGGGTCGCGCCCCGCCGCCCGTCCGCCCCGCTTGGTCGGCCTCAGGTCATCGGCAGCAGCATCATCGGGGCGCTGGTCGGGTGCGGCGAACCGCCGGCCGGCTCCAGCGTGACCCCGACCCCGACCGCGCCGTTCACCGGTCCGCTGAGCAGCAACGCCCCGCTGGAGGCGGGCAACAGCCCGGCGGGACGCATGGTGCCCGCGTCGTCGAACCAGAGCTCGTACGTCTTGCCCTCGGACAGCGCCGGCAGCCCGCTGGCCAGGAAGCCGGCCTGGCCGCGGGACGGCGACCAGACCACGGTGCCCACCGCCGCGCCGGCGCTGGCGGTACTGGTGCGCGCGTCCGGCGCGGTGAGCAGGCTGGAGAACCGGGCCTGCTGCTCCTGCAGTTGGGCGACCTGGCTGCGGGCCTGGTGGGCCTGGTCGTGCTGCTGGTAGGCGATGCCGCCGAGCAGCGCGGCCAGCGCGACGGAGGCGGCCAGCGCGAACCGGGCCGCCCGCCGGCCGGCGCGTCCGCGCCCGGTCACCGGGCGGCCGTCCGGCCCCATCGGCCGGCCGTCGTCCGCGCCCGGACCGGACGGGCTCGGCGCGGCCTGGCGCACGCTGCCGATCCGGCCCATCACCCGGACCTTGAGCTCCGGGGGAGGGGTCAGCGCCTCGGCGGCTCCCAGCCGGGCCAGCGTGGCGGTGAACTCGCGGACCTCCTGCGCGCAGGCGTCGCAGGTGGCGAGGTGGCCCTCGAACTGCCGGCGCTCGGCCTCGGGCAGCGCGTGGGCGGCGTAGGCGCCGGTCAGGGTGTGCAGGTCGGGCGCGATGGTCATGATTCCACTCCCAGGCAGTCCCGCAGTCGGATCAGGGCGTCGCGCAGGCGCGTCTTGACGGTGCCCAGCGGCTTGCCGAGCATGTCGGCGACCTCGGGGTAGGAGTACCCCCGGTAGTAGGCGAGCGTGACCGACTCGCGCTGGAGCTCCGTCAGCGTCCGCAGGCAGCGCCGGACCTGCTCGCGTTCGAGCCGACCCTCGACCTGCTCGGCCACCTCGTCGAAGACCGGGGTGTGCGCGGCGGCCGCGGCCCGCTGGTCGCGGTCGGCCGCCGCCTGGGCCGAGCGCACCCGGTCGATGGCACGCCGGTGGGCCATGGTCAGCACCCAGGGCATCACCTCACCGCGCTCGGGGCGGTAGCGGGCGGCGGTGCGCCAGACCTCCAGCATCACCTCCTGCGCCACCTCCTCCGACTGCGCGGGGTCGCGCAGCACCCGCCGGATCAGCCCGAGCACCGGGCCGGCCACCGCGTCGTAGAGGCCGCTGAAGGCGTCGCGGTCGCCGAACGCCACCTGGGCGACCAGCTCCTTGAGGTCCGGCCCGCGCCGCTGCGGACCCGAGAGGTGGACGACGGTGTTCACCGGCCCACCACCCGGTCGTGGACGGCGGCTGCCGCGGTGGCGACGGCTGCCGGTCGGGGCGCTGGCATGCGGGACCTCCTGTGCGCGCTGGGCTGGGTGCGGTGCGCCGCGCGCCGGGGGCGCTTGGAGTCGGCGCGCGCACTGTCTGTTCGGAGCCGGGGGCCGACCGGATTGCCCGCTCCCCGGCTCGACCCCGGTCCGGATGCGGTTCGGCTGCGGGGTGCGCGGGCGGGGGCGGGGCCGGTCCTTCCGATCCGGTGAGCCTGCCACGACCGCGGCCACCGGCGCCCGGCCCGGTGGGCGCAGAGCCGTCCCATCTCACTCGTTCGGGTGTACCGGCGGCCCGGACCCAACCGGCCGGGCCGTGGCGCCGAATGCAGGCTGTGAGCACCACCAGGAACCCCGCCCCGGAGCCCGCCCGCTCCGCCCGCCGCCGAGCGGCGCGCCGGTCGGCGCGGCCGGTGCGGGC
>NZ_BAAALF010000194.1:0-15366 GCF_039528135.1 Kitasatospora nipponensis
CCTCGGCCCGGCCCACGGGCCGAGGTGGCGGAGCCCGCCGGGCCGCTGCCGGCGCCGCTCGGGCCGTGGCTCGCGGAACCGCTCGCGCTCGCCCCGGCGCCCGCGGAGGTGCCCGTGGAGGAGCTCGCGGTGCCGCCCGGGCTCGCGGTCGGCGAGGAGTCGCCGGCCGGCGGCGGGGTGATCGACCGGGCGAGGCTGGCGGAGCCGCTGGGCTGCGCGGTGGCCGGCACGCCCTGGGCGCCCTGCGCGCTCGGCGCGCCCTGGGCGGCGCCGCAGGCGCAGGCGAGGGCGAGGGCGAGGACGGCGGCGCACCCTGCGGCGACGCGGCGCAGCAGGGGGCGGGGCATGCCGTGGTCCGACATGGCGGCGGCTCCTGACGTGGTACCAGCCGCCCGGTGTGGTCACGGCTGTCCCCTACGACGATGGCCGCCGCGATGCCAGTTCCGAAGAGATGATGATTTCTTGAGACTTTTGTCACCGGGCCTGGGAGCCCGCTGGGAACGGGTCCGGGTGGCCCGCGCACCGGCCTCAGAAGGCGTGCCAGCGGACCTTCCGGTCACCGTCGCGCAGCGAGGCGACCCGCCGCCGGAACTCGGCCGCGGCCGCCGCGCTGCCGGGGACGTGCTGGGCGACCCAGGCGGCGCTGGCGATCTCCCGGGCCCCGCGCAGCACGGCACAGCCCGCCCACTCCCGCACGTCCCAGCCGTAGGCGCGGGTGAAGGCGAGGTACTCCTCGGCCGGCAGGCCGTACCGGTCGCGGGCCAGGGCGAGGACCACCAGGTCGTGCTCGCGCAGGTCGTCGGCGACCGTCTCCAGGTCCAGCAGCACCGGGCCGTCGGCGCCGACGTGGACGTTGCGCGGCAGCGCGTCCCCGTGGATCACGCCGGGGGTCAGCTGGGGGACCAGCTCCGCCAGCGCGGCCGCCCGGTCCGCGCCGCGGCGCAGCAGGTAGTCGGCGTCGGCCGGGTCGAGGTACCCCTCGGCGGCCCGCAGCCAGCGCCCGACCGGGGCCAGCAGCTCGCGGCGCGGCAGCGGGGCCGGGGGAGCGGGCCGCGGCGGGGTACGGTGCAGGGTGCGCAGCAGCGGGGCGAGGTCGGCGGCCCGGGCCGGGCGCAGCGCGGGATCGAGCCGGTGCCAGAAGGTGACCGGGTGGCCCTGCGCGGTCACGGGTTCGGGCAGGTGGGGCCGGACCACCGGGACGCCGTTCGCCGCCAGCCAGAGCGCCAGGGCCGGCTCCCGGGCCGCCCTGGGCGCGAGCTCGCGGGCGCGGCCGACCTTGGCCACCAGGGCGGGCCGGCCCAGGTCGAAGACGGCGTTCTCGCCGAGCGCCAGCAGCCGGGCGCCGGCCGGGTCGGGCAGGCCGGCCGCCGCGCAGGCGAGGGCGAGCAGGGCGCGGGCGCGCGGCTCGTCGAACGGCGGGGCCGGTGGCCCGGTCGGCGGCGGCCCGGTCGGTGGCGGTTCGATCATGGGCGGAAACCCTACCGGCCGGCCCCCGCGTACTGCGGGGACCGGCCGGTAGGAGTGGTGTCGGGTGGGGCGCGGGGTCAGACCTCGACCCGGCGGTGCCGTGCTCCGCTGCCCAGGTCGGTCAGCGGCGCGGGCTCGGCGGCGGCCGGGGTGACCGGCGGCAGCGGCTCGCTGTGCGAGAGGTCGGGCAGCCAGTTCAGCCAGCTCGGCAGGTACCAGTTGCGCTCGCCCAGCAGGCTCATCACGGCGGGCAGCAGGACCCCGCGGATGACGGTGGCGTCCACCAGCACCGCGACCGCCAGGCCCACGCCCATCTGCTTCATGGACTGCATGGACAGGGTGCCGAAGACCGCGAAGACCGCCACCATGATGATCGCCGCGCTGGTGACCACGCCGGCCGTCGAGCGGATCCCGTGGGCGACGGCCGCCCGGGTGGGCAGGCCGCGGTCGTGCGCCTCCTTGATCCGGGAGACCACGAAGACGTGGTAGTCCATGCTCAGCCCGAAGAGGATCACGAAGAGGAAGAGCGGCACCCAGGTCTCGACCGCGCCGACGCCCGAGGTGCCGAGCAGCGAGGCGCCCACGCCGTGCTGGAAGACCAGGGTCAGCACGCCGTAGGCGGCGCCGACCGAGAGCAGGTTGAGCACCACGGCGGTGACCGCGATCCCCAGTGAGCGGAACGAGGCCAGCATCAGCAGGAAGGCGAAGGCGACCACGAAGCCGAAGACCGGCAGCATGCTGCTGGTCATCTGCTGGTTGAAGTCGTGCGAGCCGGCCGTGCTGCCGGTCACCGGGGCCTGCGTGCCCGGCACCTTGAGCAGGGTGGCCGGTACCACGTCGTTGCGCAGCGCCTCCAGGGCGGCGGTGCTGGTGGCGTCGTTGCCGCTGCCGTTGAGCGGGATGTCGATGGTGGCGACGTTCTGTGCCTGGTGGGTGGTGACCTGGACGGGACCGTGCATCTTCCCGGTGGCCAGCGCCCGGGTCTGGAAGTCGGCGATGGCCTGCTGCATGGCGGGGGAGGTGATGTCGGTGGCCTTGACCACCACGGTGGCGGGGGAGGGGCTGCCGGGGAAGGCGGCCTCGATCCGCTGCGAGGTCTTCACCAGGGCGTTGCCCTTGGGCAGCGACTGCTGGAAGGTCAGGTTGGCGGTGTGCATGGTGAGCATCGGGGCGGCCAGCGCCAGCAGCAGGCCACCGGCCAGCAGGGTGGCGGCCAGCGGGCGGCGCAGCACCGGGGCGAGCACGGCGTTCCAGATCCGGCTGCCGTCGGCCGGGTCCTGCTGCTTGAGCTTGTGCAGGAAGGGCACCCGGCCCTTGTCCACCTTGTCGCCGAGCATCGAGAGCAGGGCGGGCAGCACGGTGAGCGAGCCGAGCACGGCGGTGATGACGACGACGATGGTGGCGTAGGACATCGCCTGGAAGTCGGCGATCCCGGTGAAGAACATGCCGGCCATCGCGACCACCACGGTGACCCCGGAGACCAGCACCGCGCGGCCGGAGGTGGCCGCGGCCACCTTGAGCGCGGTGGCGGCGTCGCGGCCGGCCGCCCGCTCCTCGCGTTCGCGGCGCAGGTAGAAGAGGCAGTAGTCGACGCCGACCGCCAGGCCCACCAGCAGCATCACCGAGCTGGCGTCGTCGCTGGTGTGCAGGAAGCCGCTGCTCAGCGCGACCAGGCCGCCGGCGGCGATGAAGGCGGTCAGCGCCAGGCCGACCGGCAGCACGGCGGCCACCACCGCGCCGAAGGCGATCAGCAGGATGCCCAGGGCGAGCGGGACGGCGGTCCACTCGGCGCTGGCGAAGTCGTTCTTGAACTGGTCGGCGAACCACTTGTTGGAGCTGGCCTCGCCGAACTCCTCCACGGTGTAGGAGGTGTCGCCCTTCTGCACCGCGGCCACCGCGTCCAGCACGGTCGGCACGTTGGCGAGCGCGCTGTCCTTGTCCCCGGGCAGGTCGAACTGGACCAGCGCCGAGTGCCGGTCGGCCGAGACGGCCTTGGTGTCGTAGGGCGAGCGGACGTCGTTCGCCTTGCCGGTGCCCTGCACGGCGGTCACGACCTTGGCGACGGTGGCCTTGAAGGCCGGGTCGTCGGCGGTGGTGGTGGCGCTCTGGATCAGGACCGTCTCGCCGGCCGGCCGGCTCAGGCCCGCCTGGTCGAGGATCCTGGCGGCCTGTGCCACCTGGCCCGGCATGGATTCGGCCTCGGTGACCTTGGTGCCGCCGTGGGCCCCGCCGAGGAAGGCGGCGAGGACGACGAAGAGCAACCAGCCGAAGACGGCGGTCTTTCGGTGACGGGCGCTCCAGGCGCCCATGGTGGCGGCCAGTCCTAGCTTCGATGACACGGGAAGTCTCCCCCAGGGACGCGGCGGTGCGGGCCGCGGTGCGAACCGCCCGGGCAGTGGTTCCGGGCTTGCAACTGACATTAGGGAAGCTGCAGTTCACGGGTAATCCAGCCAGCGGGTGAGTGCACCCTGGGCCTTCCCCCAGGGGCGGGGTGGGGTTAACCCCAGGACCGTCTCCTGCCTGGGTACCGGCAGATCTCCACCCTGGGGCGGAGGGATCTCCACCCGGAGTACGAGGCGTACACGCATCGCGTCAGGTCAGGATGGGTCCAGGGTCGCGAGGCGGCCCCTAGGGGGCTTCCAGTGGCCCTCAGGGGCTCCGACCGAGCCTGGGGGCTGCCCGATTCCCAGGGCACTCATGCGCAGGGGGTTGCTTGCCGGTCGGCTAGCAAGTTCATCGTATGATGCTCCCTGCTGTACTTACCTGCCGACCGGCTAAGGCTTCGACCGGAGCCCTCGGCCGTCCCAGCCGTCGCCCGGCGTCCGTCCCCCCAGGGCCGCGGTGAACCCTTGCCAGGAGGCATCGCACGCATGTTCCACCGAATCGGACAGACCGTCGTCAGGCGCGCCTGGTGGGTGATCACCGCCTGGATCATCGCCGCCGTCGCCATCATCGCCACGGCGCCCACGCTGACCGCGCAGACGGACGAGAGCGCGTTCCTGCCCAGCCACTACGAGTCCATCCAGGCCGCCAACCTGCAGGAGAAGGCCTTCCCGGCCAACTTCACGCCCAGTGCGATGCTGCTCTTCGAGCGCACCGACGGCGCCGCCCTGGACGCGGGCGACCAGGCCGTGATGCAGAAGGTCACCGACGGCCTGACCGCCGAGAAGATCAAGTACGTCCAGACCATCCTGCCGGTGACGAACAAGCCGGCCAGTGAGGGTGGATCGTACTCGAAGGACGGCCGGTACGCGCTGTCCATGATCGGGTTCGACAAGGACGCCCCGAAGCAGGGCACCGAGACCGCGGACACCGCCAAGAAGCTGCGCGAGGACGCCAAGACCCTGGCGGCCGACAGCAAGCTCAAGGTCCAGCTGGGCGGTCAGGCCGCGCAGAACCTCGACCAGCAGGACTCCTCCAAGCTCGCGAACGCCCTGATCGGCGTGGGCACGGTCGTCATCATCCTGCTGACGCTCTTCCTGATCTTCCGCAGCCCGCTGATCGCGCTGCTGCCGGTGGTGATGATCGCGGTCTTCTCCTCGGTCGCCAACGGCCTGATCGCGGACGCCAGCAAGGCCTTCGGGCTCAAGGCGGACGCCTCGGTCTCGGCGATCCTGATCGTGGTGCTCTTCGGCGTCGGCACCGACTACTTCCTCTTCCTGATATTCCGCTACCGCGAGCGGCTGCGGGCCGGTGACAACCGGCACGACGCGGTGGTCAACGCGGTGGGCCGGGTCGGCGAGGCGATCTCCTCGGCGGCCGGCGCGGTCATCGTCGCCTTCAGCGTGCTGATCCTCTCCAGCCTCGGCATGTTCAAGGCGATGGGCCCCTCGCTGGCTATCGCGGTGGCCGTCACGGCGCTGGCCTCGGTCACCCTGGTGCCCGCGGTGCTCTCGCTGATCCCCGAGCGGGTGCTCTTCTGGGAGAAGGGCCTGGTCTACGTGGTGCGCAAGCACCTGCTGGGCAAGAAGGAGCTGCAGCCCTCGACCCGCTGGCGCAACGAGCCCAAGGGCGCCCGGTTCGCCGCGCTCGGCGGCACCGTCCAGCGCCGCCCGGCCCTGGTGGCCGTGGTCTCGGGCCTGGTCATGGTGGCCCTGGCGCTCGGCGCCACCGGCTACAAGGGCCTGTTCGACCTGGCCTCCGGCTCGATGCCGAAGACCAAGGAGTCGATGGTCGTCCAGAACACCCTGATGACCGCGTTCACGGCCGGCGCCGCCGACCCGACCCAGGTCTACGTCACCTCCACCAACGGCGCCGCGCTCGATCCGGCCTCCTTCGGCGGCTACGCGGCGGCGCTCGGCAAGGTCCAGGGCGTGGCCCAGGTCGCCCCGACGCCCAAGCTGAGCAAGGACGGCCTGACCGCCGACTTCACCGTCATGCTCAAGGACGCCCCGGCGTCCAACCAGGCGATCGACACCGTGGAGCGGCTGCGCACCACGGCCCACGGCTCCGCCCCGCAGGGCAGCAAGGTCTACGTCGGTGGCATCACGTCCATCTACAAGGACATCAACGCCGCCATGGCGCACGACTACAAGCTGGTCTTCCCGCTGGCCGCGCTGCTGATCATGGTGATCCTGGCGCTGCTGCTGCGCAGCGTGGTCGCCCCCTGGTACCTGATGGCGGCCGTCGGCCTGGGCTTCGGCGCCACGGTGGGTGCCACCACGCTGGTCTTCCAGAACTTCAAGGGTGAGGCCGGCATCTTCTTCATGCTGCCGATGTTCATCTACCTCTTCGTGGTGGCGATCGGCACCGACTACAACATCCTGATGATCGCCCGCCTGCGGGAGGAGGCCCAGGAGGGCCGCACCCCGCGCGAGGCGGCGAGCATGGCGATCCGGCACGGCGGCCCGACGGTCGCCGCGGCGGGCGGCATCCTGGCGGCGACCTTCGCCACCATGTGCTTCGCCGGCAACACCCTGTTCAGTGAGATCGGCTTCTCGGTGGCCTTCGGCATCGTGGTCTCGGCCTTCGTGATGGCGATGTTCTTCACCCCGGCGCTGACCGCCCTGCTGGGCCGGGCCGCCTGGTGGCCGGGTCACCAGGGCATCACCGGTCACGACGAGCCGGCCGGCCTGGAGCCGCTCCGGCCGCAGGCGGAGCCCGCCGGGCGGCGCTGACCGCCGGTCACGGGCCATCGCTCGTCGCTCGCCGTTCGAGGCGTTCGACACGTTCGATGGGAGGGCGGGCCGTCCCCGGGAGACCCCCGGGGGCGGCCCGCCCTCGTGCTGCCCGGGGCTGCGCCGGGATCACCCGTTCGGATCACCCGTTCGGATCTGGGCGGTTCGACCGAGTGGGTCCCGGTCTGTCCACCGTCGGCGGAAAATTGTCCGATCATTCGGGACGCCACCGTGCTACAGTCGAAGCAGTTGCAGTTTTGGTTCCCATGAACGTTTGTGTGCGCCTGCTGGTACCAACCAACAGGCGCATTTGTTTTGTCCGGTGTCATCTCCGGATGGGGATCGCGGCTACTTGAGGCTCACGAGGTGTGGGCTTCGATGCCCCAGTATTAGAGGAGACGGTTATGGCTACCGGCACCGTGAAGTGGTTCAACAGCGAAAAGGGCTTCGGCTTCATCGAGCAGGAGGGTGGCGGCCCGGACGTGTTCGCCCACTACTCCAACATCGCCGCTCAGGGCTTCCGTGAGCTGCTCGAGGGCCAGAAGGTCGAGTTCGACGTCACGCAGGGCCAGAAGGGCCCGCAGGCCGAGAACATCCGCGTCATCTGACGTTCAGCTCTGCTGAACCTCGCACGACGCAGCGAAGGCCCGTACCGCACGGTGCGGGCCTTCGCTCATGCCGCCGAACGGCCGGGGCGGCGATTTCCTTCCTGACGGCCGACACCCAGCGTCACCTCGCCGGTGACCGCTCAGGATGGAGCACATTCGTATGACTGATCAGGCACGCCGTTCTACTGGCCGTGGCCGTCCCCGTACCCAGGGCGCCGCAACCGGCACCGCCGCCGGCAGCGCCGGTGCCCGTCGCGGCGGCAACGCCGGCGACAGTGGCGGCTACAGCGACGCCAACGCCCGCGCCGGGCGCAGCTCGGGCGGCCTGCGCGGCCAGTCCCAGAGCCGCAGCCGCGGCGCCGGCAAGGCCAGGACGAGCGAGCCCGCCGAGTTCACCGTGGTGACCGGCACCCCCGCGCGTCCGCCGGCCGCGACCTTCGCCGAGCTGGAGATGCCCAAGGCGCTGCTCTCCGCGCTCACCCGCGAGGGCGTCACCGAGCCCTTCCCGATCCAGTCGGCCACCCTGCCCGACTCGCTGGCCGGCCGCGACGTGCTCGGCCGCGGCCGTACCGGCTCCGGCAAGACGCTGGCCTTCGGCCTGTCGGTGCTGGCCCGCACGACCGGCCGCCGGGCCGAGGCCCGCAAGCCGCTGGCCCTGGTGCTGGTCCCCACCCGTGAGCTGGCCCAGCAGGTCACCGACGCGCTGACGCCGTACGCGACCGCGGTCAACCTGCGGATCGCCACCGTGGTCGGCGGCATGTCGATCACCCGGCAGGCCAACGCGCTGCGCCGCGGCTCCGAGGTCCTGGTCGCCACCCCGGGCCGGCTCGACGACCTGATCAACCGCCAGGACGTCCGGCTGGACGCGGTGGAGATCACGGTGCTGGACGAGGCCGACCAGATGGCCGACATGGGCTTCCTGCCGCAGGTCACCAAGCTGCTGGAGCAGGTCGTCCCGGGCGGGCAGCGGATGCTCTTCTCGGCCACCCTGGACAAGAACATCGACCGCCTGGTGCAGCGCTTCCTGACCGACCCGGTGACCCACTCGGTGGACCCCTCGGCGGGCGCGGTCACCACCATGGAGCACCACGTGCTCCAGATCGAGTCGGCCGACAAGGTCTCCGCCACCGCGCACATCGCCTCCCGCGAGGGCCGGGTGATCATGTTCGTGCACACCAAGCACGGTGCGGACCGGCTGGCCAAGCAGCTGCTCGCCAACGGCGTCAAGGCGGCGGCGCTGCACGGCGGCAAGTCCCAGCCGCAGCGCAACCGGACCCTGGACCAGTTCCGCGACGGGCACGTCACCGCGCTGATCGCCACCAACGTGGCGGCCCGCGGCATCCACATCGACGGCCTGGACCTGGTGGTCAACGTGGACCCGCCGATCGACCACAAGGACTACCTGCACCGCGGTGGTCGCACCGCCCGGGCCGGCGAGTCCGGCACCGTGGTCACCCTGGTGCTGCCCGAGCAGCGCCGCGACATGACCAAGCTGATGGCCGCCGCGGCGATCCGCCCGGTCACCACCAAGGTGCGCCCCGGCGACGCCGAGCTGACCCGGATCACCGGTGCCAAGACGCCTTCGGGTGTCGCGGTGACGCTGGCCCTGCCGATCGCGGACGCCCCGGCGGCGAGCACCGGCACCAGCACCAGCAACCGCCGTCCCTCCGGCCCGCGTTCCTCGCGGCCCACCGACCTGGACGCCAACGGCAACCCCAAGCGCCGCCGGCCCAAGCAGCGGATGGGCAGCACGGCCGCCGGCGGTGGCAGTGCCACCGGTGGCGGCGGCGGTCGCACGGCGGCCGGCTTCCTCGGCAAGTCGGCGGCCGGCGCCAAGCCGGGCAGCGGCTCCAAGACCGGTTCCAACTACGGCACCGGCCGCCAGCGCCGCGCCGCCGGTCGCTGAGCCGAGCGGCCCGGCCCCGCACGAGCTCCGGCTCCTTCGCCCGCACCACCCGAGGGCCCGTACGCCACCGCGTACGGGCCCTCGGGTGTCGTGCCGTCAGGCCCCCGCACGGCGGGCCCGGTTCGGCCTGCTGACCGTGGAGAAACCGTGTTGACGCATACGAACCGCGTCGGCTACTGTCCGCGAGGTTTGTAAACCAGCTGACTTGGGGGGCGCGGGCGTCTCCCAGGCATGCCCTTTTTCGGGGAGTCGTTCGTGCAGGTAAGTAGAAGAGTGGCGTGGCCGCTGGCCGCAGCGCTGTCGGCGTCCGTGATAGCCGGCTGGTCGGGGACCGCCCCGGCCGTCGCCGCGGAGTCGACGCCGCCCTCGGCGGTGGAGGACTTCAGCTACCCGGGGGCGGCGAAGGTCCTCGCCGACCGCGGCATCACGCTGAAGGCGGGCGACGGGCACATCGTGCTCGCCGACTGCGCCTCGGGCACCGGTCTGGTGCAGCTGTTCAGCCGGTCCGCGACGCCCAGCGAGGTCTGTTTCCAGATCACCGGTCCGACGGGGTACCTGTCGCTGGAGATCCCGCAGATCTACAACATCAAGGGTGACGACCACGCGATCAAGGCCACGCTGAACACCGCGGGCACGGTCACCAGCCTCGACGTCCCGAAGAACACCTGGACGCCGGTCGGCGAGGGCACCTCCGGTGACCAGACCACGCTGCTGGAGCTCAACGCCTCCGGTGGATCGGCAGCCCCGGCCGGGAGCAACCCCACTCCGGCGGTCGGCACGATCACGGTGGGCCAGCCCGGCCACCCGGGTTCGCGCTCCTGCACCGCCACGCTGGTCGCCCCGCAGTGGATGCTCACCGCGGCGAGCTGCTTCACCGACAACCCCGCCGACCTGAGCACCGTGCCCTCGGGCCTGCCCAGGACCAGCACCACGGCCACCATCGCCGGTCGCACGCTGACCGTCGTCGAGGTCGCTCCGCGCACCGACCGTGACCTGGCGATGGTCCGGGTGGGCGAGTCCGTGCTCGACGTGGCGCCGATCGCGGTGGCCACCACCGCGCCGACCGCCGGCGAGAGCCTGCAGCTCACCGGCTTCGGCCGGACCCGGACCGACTGGGTGCCGAGCAGCCCACACAGCGCTACCTTCACCACCGGCACGGTGAACGCCACCAACGTCACCCTCGCCCCGAGCGCCCCCGCCGACGCCACCGTCTGCCAGGGCGACGCGGGCGGCCCGGCGCTGCGGGCCAAGAGCGGCGGCTTCGAGCTCGCCGCCGTCACCAGCCGCGCGTTCCAGGGCGGTTGCCTCGGTGCCACCGACACCGCCACCGGTGCCACCGAGAGCCGCGCCGACGACCTCGCCACCTGGATCGGCAGCCTGACCGACCGGTCCTACCAGCTGGTCAACCCGGCCAGCGGTCGTTGCCTGAACGTCTCGGGTGCCGGTCCGACCTGGGCCAACCTCACCCCGATGATCCTGTTCGACTGCGTCCCGGGCGCGGGCAACGAGGGCTTCCAGCTCACCTCGGACGGCCAGGTCCGCAACCCGGCCAGCGGTCGCTGCCTGAACGTCTCGGGTGCCGGTCCGACCTGGGCCAACCTCACCCCGATGATCCTGTTCGACTGCACCCCGGGTGCGGCCAACGAGAAGTTCCAGCTGACGGCCTCCGGCCAGCTGCTCAACCCGGCCAGCGGTCGCTGCCTGAACGTCTCGGGTGCCGGTCCGACCTGGGCGAACCTCACCCCGATGATCCTGTTCGACTGCGTCCCGGGTGCGGCCAACGAGACGTTCCTGCTCGCCTCGGACAGCCAGGCCGCGCAGCCGGCCGGTGCGATCCTCAACCCGGCCAGCGGTCGTTGCGTCAACGTGACGGGTGCCGGTCCGACCTGGGCCAACAGCACGCCGATCATCCTGTTCGACTGCGTGCAGGGTGCGGGCAACGAGGGCTTCCAGCTGACCGCCGACGGCCAGATCCGCAACGCGGCCAGCGGTCGTTGCCTGAACGTCTCGGGTGCCGGTCCGACCTGGGCGAACCTCACGCCGATCATCCTGTGGGACTGCGTGCCGGGCATGGGCAACGAGACGTTCCGGGTGACCTCCGACGGTCTGCTCCTCAACCCGGCCAGCGGTCGTTGCGTCAACGTGACGGGTGCCGGTCCGACCTGGGCGAACCTCACGCCGATCATCCTCTTCGACTGCGTGCCCGGTCCGGGCAACGAGAGGTTCCAGCTCGCCACCTGACGAGTGACGGGGTCTGAGCCCCCGTCGGCTGCCCCGTTCTGACGCCGGTCCTGCCGGCGGAAGCGGGTCGAAGGAAACGCATGCCCCCGGCGGTCGCCGGGGGCATGCGCTGCGTTCGGGGCCGGTGCGGTCCCCACCGCACCGGCGCAACCACCGTGCAGTCAGAGCGGTTCGAGGCGCTCGGGGCGGCCCGGGCTCACCACTGGTCCACCGGCGACTCGTGGAGCCGGACGTCCCCGCAGACGACGAACCCCGCGGGCTGGCCGTCGCTGAGGAGCTGGAGCCGGTGGTACCGGGGCGACAGCGGCTCGGGCCCGTCGACCAGCTGGGCGATCTCCGGGTCGTGGGGCGCCTCGCGAATCGTGAGGCCCCGGTAGACCGGACCGGTCTTCATGGCCACCACGCTGACGCACTCGACCTCGGTGACCGTGGTGTCCGCCGACTCCCAGAAGCCGCGGAAGACCAGCGTCCGATGGGAGGACCGGTAGGACCAGACCCGCATCTCCCGGGGCACGTGCAGCGGGAGAGGGGCTGTCGTGGGAGGGTTCGTCACGTCGATGCTCCGTTCTGTCGGTTCTCCGTCAGACGGCAACAGCCCCACCGGAGGTGATCCGGTGGGGCTGCGCCGCATCGTCAGGTCAAGCGGATCCCTGGCCGGCTTCACCGGCTTCGAGGAAACCCCGATAGACGATCGCCAGCACCGCCGCGTAGGCGTGGATCTCGCGGGCGGTCGCCAGAGCCTCCCCGGAGTACTCCGCGCACAGGGCGTCGGTTCGGGTCATGATGCTGTCGAGCTCGGCCAGGACATCAGCACCCGACGGTCTGAACCGGCCAGTCCTCATGAACCCCTTGACCACCGCGGTGTGCTCGTCGGCCTCGCCGAGATCGCCGCGGATCACCCGCAGTTCCTCCGTCGAGCCGGCGGGTGGATACGGAACGCGATGCCAGAGGGTGTAGGCATCCATGAAGCTCAGACCCATGAGTCCTCCCGGGATTCAGCCACCTGCGCCTGGCGGGTGGTACGTGACGACCTTGCCGTCCAGTGACGTGATCAGCAGCTCGCCGGTGTCCTTGTTGAGGTACTTGAACCCCTTGAGGCGGTCCTCAAGGTAGCCGATGTCCGTGAGGTTCTTGACCCAGGGCCCGACCGCCCCGCCGGGCTGCGACAGGCGCTGGGTCAGCGCCGTTGCCGTGTCCAGGTACTGGCGCTGCGTCATGCCAGCGGGCTTTCCCCACCTGTTGTAGTGATCCAGGAACTGCTTCTCGGGCGTGTCGTAGGTGGCGGGATGGAAGGCGTTGTTGACCTCGTCGACGGGAACGTCCAGGCACGGCAGCCCGCCGGAGTTGTGCACCAGGACCGGGGTCGTGCCGGCGAGGACGTAGTAGGTGTGGACGTTGCTGACGGTGAGGTTGTAGGCGGGCTGGAGGGTGGTCCAGCTGCGGGTGGCGGTGACCTGGGCCGTCCGGCCGTCGGGGGTGCGCAGGGTGTCGCCGGCGGTCAGGTCGGCGGCGTCGCGCCAGGTCCGGGTGTTCTGCGACCAGTAGGGGTGGTGGCCGGTGGAGGTGATGGCCGCGGTGGAGCCGTCCGGCGCCGCGATGGTGAGTTCGGTGAAGTCGCGGTCGTCGGGGGTGTAGATGGTGTTCTCGACGCGCTGGGCACTGGTGACGCCGGTGGTCGGGTCGGTGGCCGTCACCGTGTCCCCGATGCGGATCCGCTCGATCGGGCGGGTCGTGCCGTCGGCCATCAGGACGGCGGTGCCGGCCGGGAAGCTGTTGGCCGTCTTGCAGACCGTCCGGACGGTTTTGGCGACGTCGGATTCGATCTGGAGCTCGTTGATCACGGCCTTGTCGACGTCGGGGTTGTTGCGCAGGGCGGCCAGGGCATCGTCGGTGCCGACGCCGTCCTTCAGGGTGAGGCGGAACTTGGCGACGAGGTCGGCCACCCCGTTCAGCTTGTCCAGGACGGCACCGCTGTAGCCGTTGAGGGTCGCCTGGAGGGCGAGCCTGGCGTCCTCGATGCCGACGCCCGTCTCGACCGCGTACTTGAACGCGACGATGCCCTTGGCGGCGTCCGCCAGCTTGCCGACGGGGATGAGGGTTGCGGCTGCCCAGGCGCAGGAGGCGTTCAGGCCGGGGTTGTTGAAGCACTTGACGAAGTCACCGGCGATGATGTCCCAGAACATCTTGCCCGCGATGACCTTCGGGTCGTACTTGGTCTTGTAGTCCGTGTAGGGAATGTCGATGGTGGTCTCGTACGGGACGCCGTCCAGGTGCTGGGTGTTGAGGACGACGGTGTCCCAGGTCGTGTACTTGCCCTTGCAGGCGTCGACGGTGAGACCGGCCTCGGGGCACGTGCGCATGACGTAGTCGACGGTGCCGGAGATCTTCATCTTGACCGTGACGGTGCAGACCATGACCCCGGCGGCGTTGTTGTGCCAGGTCTTGTCGCCGGAGCCGAAGATGCTGCTGAGGATGGTGCCGTACGTGCCCGAGCCGCCGTCCCCGGGGTCGTGCTGGGTGCACTTGCTCATGCCGTCGTCGACGACCACCGGAACCATGTCGCCGTGGGGCACGCTCTCGACGTAGTAGGCCCGGCCGCCGTTGTTGCCGCCGCTGCCGTCGGTGCCGTCGTTGCCGGCGGTGCCGGAGGGGGTCTGAGCGGCGGCGGCCTCGGCCTGCTGCTTCTGGAAGACCGCGGCCTGGGCGTCGGCGGCGGCCTTGGCAGCGGCGGCGGCGCTGACCTGGGCCGCGGCCGCGGAGGCCTGGGCCTGGTCGGCGGCGGCCTTGGCGGTGGCCGCGTACTGGTGGGCCTGGGCGGCGTAGCCGGTGGCCAGGGCCGCTGAGGCGCTGGCGCGGCCGGCGGCGGCGTTGGCGTTGGCGGCGCTGGTCTGCGCCTGCTGGGCGTAGGCGGCGGCCTGGTCGGCGGAGGCCTTGGCGGCCTGGGCGGACTGGGCGGCCTTGCTGGACCAGTCGGCGGCCTGCGCTGCCGAGGCACTGGCCTGGTTGGCGTAACCGGCGGCCTCGTCGGCGGCGCCGCGGGCGGTGGCGTAGGACTGCGAGGCCTGGGCCGCGTACTGGCGGGCCAGCGCCACCGAGCCGTCGATCGCGGCGAGGTAGGACTGGATCGTCGCCACGTGGGCGGCGGTCACCGCGTCGCGCTGCTGGGCCTCCTGGAGGCCGGTCTGCAGGAACGGCACCAGGCGGTCGGCGGGGCCGGAGAGCACGGCCTGGGCCGCGGCCTTGACCTCGGGGCCACCGGTGGTGAGGAGCTGCGTCACCAGGACGCGGTTGTCGTCGTCGCGGGCCTTGAACTGGCCGGTGGCCAGGAACGCGCGGACGTCGTCGATGGTGCCGGAGAGCGCCTGGCCGGCGGCGGCCTTCACGCCGGGTCCGCCGGCGGCCATGATCTGCGAGAGCTGGACGCGGTCGTCGTCGTCCTTGCCCGGGTACTGACCGGTGGTCAGGAAGGCGCGGACCTGGTCGGTGGTGCCCACCGAGGCGGTCTCCGCGGCCAGGCGCAGTTCCGTCTTGCCGGGGGCCTGGGAGATGGCCAGGGCGCTGGTGCGGTCGTCGCGGTCACGGGCGACGGCCAGCGTGGAGGTCAGGAAGGTCTGGACGGCGGTGTCGTCGCCCTCCAGGGCGGTCTGGGCCGCGGTCCTGACCCACGGGCCACCGGCGTCCAGCAGCCGCAGGGCGGCCTGACGGCCCTTGAGGACGGCGGTCTTCGGGTCGACCCCGGCAGCCGTCGCGTCCTTGAGCAGCTGGTCGGTGTCGGCGGCGAGCTGGGTGGTCTTGCCGGACTCCCAGGCGGCGGTCTTCGCCTTGAGGTCGGCCTCGCGACTGGCCTCGTCGGCGGCGGCCATCTCGTTGGCCTGCTGCTCGTCGAGGCGCTCCTGGTCGGCCTCGCGGGCGATGTCGGTGACCTTGTGGGCCTGCGCGGCGGAGGCGGCGGCGGAGTCGGCCGACTGGCCGGCGGCGGTGGCGGCGGCCTGGGCGGTGTTGGCCCAGTTGGAGGCGTCGCCGGCGT
>NZ_BAAALF010000195.1:0-14913 GCF_039528135.1 Kitasatospora nipponensis
CCGCGCGGGACGGCCGCCCCGCGCTCACGCTGGCCGCCGACGCCCCCGCGCCGCGCTCGCTGACCGCCGCGCGGCTGGCCGCCGTCGCGGCCGCGCTCGCCTCCGGTCGCCCCGAGACGCTGCCCCCGCCGAGCACCCTGCTGCGGCCCCGCTGACCCGTGCCGCACCGCCCGCGGCACCGGACACGCGTCAACCTGGTGCCGTGCCCTCCCACTCCCGGGGCGGATCGGTAGGCTCACAGGCATGGAGCATGAGGTTGTCATCCAGCTGCCGGCCGAACTCGTCCTGAGTGGCCTGGAGGATCCCGCGCTGCTCGCCCGCTGCATCCCCGGACTCAGTACCGAGGCGACCGAGGCCGGCGGTGCGGCCGAGGCGCCCGGGAGGGCCGCCCGGCGTGGCGCCGCGCCCGGCCCCGAGGAGATCAGCGGCCGGCTGCGGCTGCGGATCGGCGGGTCCACCATCACCTACCGCGGCGTCATCTCGCTCATCCGCACCGGCGGCACCGGGGTGCTGACCGCCCTGGTCGAGGGCCAGGAGGTGCGCGGCGAGGGCGAGGTCGAGGCCACCCTGCGGCTCGGCGTCGAGGCGGACGGGCCGCAGAGCACCCGGCTGCGCTTCCGCGGCGACCTCACCCCCGGCGGCCGGCTCGCCGACTTCGACGCCGAGGCGCTGGCGGCCGCAGGCCATCGTCTGCTGGATCGTTTCTCCGCCGCGCTGGCCGCCGCCACCTCGCCCGACTCCACGCCCGCGCAGACCAGCAGCGCCACCCCCGCGCTCACCGCCGTCCCCTCCCCGCCCGCCCAGGACGACGACGAGCAGGACGAGGACCGGGACGCCGCCGCGCGGACCGGTGAGGGCGAGGGCCGGGAGAGCGGCGACGAGCTCCCCGACGACCTGTTCGGCGACGACCTCTCCGACCTGATCGCCTTCTCCGACCCCGAGGGCTTCGGCCTCACCGCCGAGCCGGAGGAGCTCGGCGAGGGCGCCGACCGCGACGCCGCCGCCCGGCACTCCGAGGGGCCCGGCGACGACCTGGAGGTCCCGTACGGCTTCCCCCGCTCGACGGGCGACGCCGGGGCCTTCGGCGGCGAGGTACCGCTGTCGCCGGACGACGTGCTGGCCGGCCCGGTCCGCCGCAGCATCGTGGGCCGCTCCGCCGAGGAGGTGGACCACGCCCCGCCGCGCGGTCGGTACGCCCCCGCGCTGCCCGCCCGCAGCGCCCGGGCCCGGGCCGCCAGCCGCTGGTACGGCGACCAGGGCACCGCCCCGGTGGCCTCCCGGGTCTCCGGCCGGCTCAGCACCCCCTGGGTGATCGGCGGCGGGGTGGCCCTGCTGGGCGGCGCCGTGGTGCTGGCCCGCGCCCTGCGGCGACGCTGACCAGCGACGCCGGGCGCCCGACGCCGCGGGCCCTTCCGACGTCACCCCTGAAACACGCCCTAGACTGACCGTCCATGAGCAACGACCGCGACGCCCTGCTGGCGCAGATCAAGACCAAGGCCGTGGTGCACGGCAAGGTCACCCTCTCCTCCGGCCGTGAGGCCGACTACTACGTGGACCTGCGCCGCATCACGCTGGACGCCCAGGCCGCGCCGCTGGTCGGCCGGGTGCTGCTGGACGCCACCGCCGAGCTGGACTACGAGGCCGTCGGCGGGCTGACCCTGGGCGCCGACCCGGTCGCCGCCGCGATGCTGCACGCCGCCGCCGCGCGCGGCCGCGAGCTGGACGCCTTCGTGGTCCGCAAGGCCGGCAAGGCGCACGGCCTGCAGCGCCGGATCGAGGGCCCGGACGTCAAGGGCCGCCGGGTGCTGGCCGTCGAGGACACCTCCACCACCGGTGGCTCGGTGCTCACCGCCGTCGAGGCGCTGCGCGAGGCCGGCGCCGAGGTGGTCGGCGTCGCCGTCATCGTCGAGCGCGGCGCCGCCCCGGCCATCGAGGAGGCCGGGCTGCCGTACTACACCGTCTTCACGGCCCAGGACCTCGACCTCGGCTGAGGCCGCCCGGTCCGCCCCCCCCGCCATCCGGCGCAACGGCCGGGTCGGGGCGATGTTTCACGTGAAACATCGCCCCGACCCGGCCGTTCGCCGTCGCGACCGCCCCCAGGCGCCGCGCGAGGCCGCCTGAGGCACTGTCAGCAGCGGTTTCCAGGCAGGCGAAACGCCCCATATCGTGACATTCTCGCCAGCATGACCTCCTCCACTCCCTCCCTGTCCCGCACCGACCGTGACGGCGCCGGGGACGACACGGACGACTTCGCCGACGCGGACCGCGGCTTCATCGCCCGGCTCGATCCGGGCGTGGTCCATGCGGACGACGGGCGGGTGATCTGGGACAACGACGCCTACGCCTTCCTGGCCCAGGAGTGCCCGGACACCGCCCACCCCGGCCTGTGGCGCCAGGGCCGGCTCACCGCCCGCCAGGGGCTCTACCAGGTCACCGAGGGCATCTACCAGGTCCGCGGCCTGGACCTCTCGACCATGACGCTGGTCGAGGGCGACCGCGGGGTGATCGTGATCGACCCGCTGATCTCCGCCGAGACCGCCGCGGCCGCGCTCGGCCTCTACCGCCGGCACCGCGGCGAGCGCCCGGTCACCGGCCTGATCTACACCCACTCGCACGGCGACCACTTCGGCGGCGCGCGCGGCGTGCTGCCGCACGGCCACGAACCCGTCCCGGTGCTGGCCCCGCAGGGGTTCCTGGCGCACTGCGCCAGCGAGAACATCTACGCGGGCAACGCGATGACCCGCCGGGCGGTCTACATGTACGGCGCCCAGCTGCCCAAGACGCCGACCGGCCAGATCGGCTGCGGCCTGGGCATGACCACCTCCACCGGCACGGTCACGCTGATCGCGCCGACCGTGGACGTCACCCGCACCGGCCAGGTGGAGACCGTGGACGGCGTGCGGATGGTCTTCCAGCTCACCCCGGGCACCGAGGCGCCCGCCGAGATGAACTTCCACTTCCCGGACCGCAAGGCGCTCTGCCTGGCCGAGAACGCGACCCACACCATGCACAACGTGCTGACCCTGCGCGGCGCGGAGGTGCGCGACGCCCGGGTCTGGGCGCGCTACCTGGACGAGGCGCTGACCCTCTTCGGCGCCCAGAGCGAGGTCTCCTTCGCGTCCCACCACTGGCCCACCTGGGGGCGCGAGCGGATCGTGCGCCACCTGACCGAGCAGCGCGACCTGTACGCGTACCTGCACGACCAGACGCTGCGCCTGCTCAACACCGGCCTGACCGGTGCGGAGATCGCCGAGCGGCTGGAACTGCCGCCGGGCCTGGAGTCCCGCTGGGCGCTGCGCGGCTACTACGGCTCGCTGAGCCACAACGTCAAGGCGATCTACCAGCGCTACATGGGCTGGTTCGACGGCAACCCGGCGCACCTGTGGGAGCACCCGCCGACCGAGCAGGCCCGGCGCTACACCGACGCGCTGGGCGGCGTGGCGGCCGCCGTGGCCACCGCCACCCGGTACGCCGACGACGGTGACCTGCGGTTCGCCGCCACGCTGCTGAACCACGCCGTGCTCGCCGCGCCGGACCACCAGGAGGCCCGGCAGCGCCTGGCCACGGTCTACGACGCCCTGGGGTACGGCTGCGAGAACGGCACCTGGCGCAACTTCTACCTGACCGCGGCGATGGAGCTGCGCGGCACGCCGGCCACCGTCGAGCTCTCCACGACCAACCCGGAGGTGTCGATGGCGCTGACGGTGAGCCAGCTGATCGACGCGGTGGCGGTCCGGATCAACGGCCCGCGCGCCTGGGACGACCACCTCACCGTCGACCTGCTGGTGAGCGACGAACGGCGCGGCTGGCGGCTGACCCTCTCCAACGGCGCGCTCACCCACCGCAGCGCCACGCTCGGCCGGCCGCTGGGCGAGGGCCCGGCCGACCTGGCGCTGACCCTCTCCAAGGCGCAGCTGCTGGGCCTGCTGGGCGGCGGCGCGGCCACCGACCTCGAGCAGAGCGGCGACCCGCAGGTGCTGGCACGGCTGCTGTCGTACCTGGACACCCCCGACCCGAACTTCCCGCTCGTCACCCGCTGACCGGGCCCGCCGACGGCTCAGCCCTCCCCCGCGACGCGGAGGAGGGCCGGCCGTGCGTGCGGGGCCAGGTCAGCCGCGGCGGTGCCGCCCGCCGGCCTGCAGCGCCTCGGGGTCGGCGTCGGCCGCCAGGACGGCCTCGCCGCCGGCCTTCTTCTTGCGGCGGTCGCGGACGATCTCCAGCAGGATCGGCGAGATCGACAGCAGGATGATCAGCGCCATCGCCGGGATCAGGTACTTGTCGATGACCGGGGCCATCGAGTCGCCGAAGAAGTAGCCGATGCAGAGCATGGACTCCGTCCACACCACGCCGCCGACCACGTTCCAGACGAAGAAGGTGCGGGCCGGCATCTCCAGCATCCCGGCCACCGGGTTGAGGAAGGTCCGCACGATCGGGATGAAGCGGGCCATCACGACGGCCTTCTCCGCGCCGAACTTGTCGAAGTAGGTCTCGGCCTTCTCCACGTACTCGCGCTTGAAGATCCGCGACTCCGGCTTGTCGAAGAGCCGGCGGCCCCCCTTCGCGCCGATCACGTGGCCCAGCTGGGCGCCCGCGACGGCGCAGAGCGGCGCGCCGATCAGCAGGACCGCGATCGGCATCTGCACGCCGGGGCCGAAGGCCTTCGCGGCGGCGGAGGAGGCCGCCACCCCGCCCAGGATCAGCAGCGAGTCGCCGGGGAAGAAGAAACCGATCAACAGACCGGTCTCGGCGAAGATGATCGCCAGCAGACCGATCGTGCCGACCGAGGCGATCAACGACTTGGCATTGAGGAGGTTGACCGCAAGGTCGACGTGGGTGGTAGTCACCGGCGCAGGATAGCGCGGCCACACGAACCGAAGCCCTCGACCCGGGGCCGTGGCGGGGCGCCGGCGGGCCCGTCGGCGCCCCGCCCACCGCCCTCGAAGCGGCTGCGCGACGGCTGCGGAGCGGCCCCCGCGGAGCCCCGAAACGGCCCCCCAAGGGCTCCGACCATACCTTTCGTACTGAATCGCCCGGTCTTCTGTCCCGAGTGGCGAGCAGGGAGGTGGCGCCGCCGCACGAGTCTGGGAAGATGACACCGGCGTCCGGGCCGCGGCGCGACTCAGCCACCTCCATACCCTCAGCGGGGTGGGCACCACGGCCGCACGGCGCCGTTGCACCCTGGTACCACCGCACCGCCGCGACGAGTACCGAGGACGTACCGGACGTACGAGCGCCAGACAGGCCGACCGTACGCCGCACACCGACAGGAGCGGATTCGCATGCCCATCGCAACTCCCGAGGTCTACAACGAGATGCTCGACCGGGCCAAGGCGGGCAAGTTCGCCTACCCGGCCATCAACGTCACCTCGTCGCAGACGCTGCACGCGGCTCTGCGCGGCTTCGCCGAGGCGGAGAGCGACGGCATCATCCAGATCTCGACCGGCGGTGCCGAGTTCCTGGGCGGCCAGCACAACAAGGACATGGTGACCGGCGCGGTCGCGCTGGCCGAGTTCGCCCACATCGTGGCCGCCAAGTACGACATCACGGTCGCCCTGCACACCGACCACTGCCCCAAGGACAAGCTGGACGGCTACGTCCGCCCGCTGCTGGCGGTCTCCGCCGAGCGCGTGGCCAAGGGCCTGAACCCGCTCTTCCAGTCGCACATGTGGGACGGCTCGGCCGAGACCCTGAACGACAACCTGGCCATCGGCGAGGAGCTGCTGGCCCAGGCCCGCGCCGCCAAGATCATCCTCGAGGTCGAGATCACGCCGACCGGTGGCGAGGAGGACGGCGTCTCGCACGAGATCAACGACTCCCTCTACACCACGGTGAACGACGCGGTGCGCACCGCCGAGGCGCTCGGCCTGGGCGAGAAGGGCCGCTACCTGCTGGCCGCCTCGTTCGGCAACGTGCACGGCGTCTACAAGCCGGGCAACGTCGTGCTGCGCCCGGAGCTGCTGCGCGACCTTCAGGACTCGATCGGCGCCCAGTACGGCAAGCAGGACCCGTTCGACTTCGTCTTCCACGGCGGCTCCGGCTCGTCCGCCGAGGAGATCGCGACCGCGCTGGAGAACGGCGTCGTCAAGATGAACCTCGACACCGACACCCAGTACGCCTTCACCCGCCCGGTCGTGGACCACATGTTCCGCAACTACGACGGCGTGCTGAAGGTCGACGGCGAGGTCGGCAAGAAGAACACCTACGACCCGCGCACCTGGGGCAAGCTCGCCGAGGCCGGCATGGCCGCCCGCGTGCTCGAGGCCGCCCAGCAGCTGCGCTCGGCCGGCACCCGCCTGAAGTAACACCCCGCACGGCCCGTGGGCCCCGGTCGGCACCACGCCGACCGGGGCCCACGCCGTTCCGCGACCGGGGCACCCGGCGGTTTCGGCGCCCACCGGGCGGGCCCGCGCTGACCTGGGCCGATCGGCCGTTGGGGCATTCGGGTGAGGTCCGGCAAAGAGTTGTTGTGGTGCCGGTCCACAGTTCCCCAAAGCGGCGTGGGGAGAACTGCGGCGGCCCGCACCCCCGGTGAGGCTGCGGGCATGACGACGACGACGCCGGTCGCCGAGGACCCGGCCCCCACTCCGCGCCCCGCCCCGGACCACCAGTCACCCGCCCCAGGTCGACCGGCCCCACCGTGGGCCCGCTGGCGCTCGCCCGCGGGCGACCCCCGCTACGCGCGCCCCGCGGCGCTGGCCGTCGCCGCCGTGGCGGGGCTGCTCTACTGCTGGGGGATCGACCGCAGCGGCTACCACCTCTTCTACGCCGACGCCGTGCGGAGCATGTCGCAGAGCTGGCGGGCCTTCCTGTTCGGCTCCTACGACCCGGCCAGCACCATCACGCTGGACAAGCTGCCCGGGTTCCTGTGGCCGCAGGCGCTCAGCGCCCGGCTCCTCGGCTTCCACCCGTGGGCGCTGACCCTGCCGCAGGCGATCGAGGGGGTGCTGGCGGTCCTGGTGCTGTACCGGGCGGTCCGCCGCTGGGCCGGCGCGCGGGCGGGGCTGCTGGCGGCCGCCGCCTTCGCGCTCACCCCGGTGGTGGCCGGGCTCTTCCGCACCTCCGTGGAGGACCCGCTCTTCACCCTGCTGCTCCTGCTCGCCGCCGACGCCACCCAGCGGGCGCTGCCCACCGCCCGGCTGCGCAGCCTGCTGCTGGCCGGTCTCTGGGTCGGCCTGGCCTTCCAGGCCAAGATGCTGGAGGCCTGGGCGGTGCTGCCGGTCCTCGGCGCGGTGTACCTGGTCGCGGCGCCGGCCCCGCTGCGGCGCCGGCTCGGGCAGCTGGCGCTGGCCGGACTGGTGACGGTGGCGGTCTCGGCCTCCTGGATGGTCGCGGTGAGCCTGACGCCGGCGCGCGACCGTCCGTACATCGACGGGACCACCGACGACTCGGCCTACAGCATGGTGGTGGGCTACAACTTCCTCAACCGCTTCCCCTCGGTCGGGCTGAGCGCCGCCGACACCGGGAGCGTGCCGCTGCGCGGCGCCGGGGTGCCGGCCGCCGCACCCGCCGTTCCCGTCGCTCCGGGCGCGCCTGCCGCGCCTGCCGCGTCCGCCCCGGCTGCCGGCGCGACCGCCGCGACCGCGACAACCGCCGGGGCGCCGTCCTGGCAGGGCGGCGGGGCCCACGGGGACGGCGGCTGGGGCAAGCTGCTGGGCCACCAGTTCGCCCCGCAGACCGGCTGGCTCTACCCGCTGGCGGCGATCTCCGCCCTGTGCGCGCTGGCCTGGCGGCGCCGGGAGCCGCGCACCGACCGGCTGCGCGCGGGCTACCTGCTCTGGGGCGGCTGGCTGGCGGTCTTCTTCCTGGTGCTCAGCGCCGGCAGCATCGGCGCGCACACCTACTACCTGGGCGTGATCGCCGCACCGCTGGCCGCCCTGAGCGGGGCCGGCACCGCGCTGCTCTGGCAGGCCTTCACCGCCGGCGGCCGACGGGCCTGGGCGCTGCCCGGGGCGGTGGCCGCCACCGTGCTCTGGGGCGGCCACCTGGCCCGCAGCGCGCCCGGCTTCCTGCCCTGGCTGGCCCCGGCCACGCTGCTCCTGGGCGCGGTGGCGCTGGCCCTGCTCGCCGCCGCCCGGCTCACCGCCGACCGCGCGGCCCGCCGGGCGGGCGCCGATCCCACCGCAGTGGGCGATCCCACCGGCCCGGCCGGCGGGCGGCTGGCGACGGTCGGCCTGCTCGCGACGCTGCTCGCCGTCCTGCTGGCGCCCGGAGCCTGGGCCGCCTCGGTGCTGAACCCGGCCTACGGCAGCTCCGGGATGGGCACCGTCGGCCCGGCCGGCCCCCTCGGCCCGTGGTCCGCCGCCGCCCCCGGCGCGGCCGTCACCGGGGCCGGCGCGGCCCGCTCCGGGCGCACCCCCGCCGACACCCTGGGCCGCGCGAACCCCGGCGGCCCGGGCCACCCGTCGGTCACCGTCGGCGACGCGCGGCTCACCCGCGACCAGCAGGCGCTCCTCGACTACGTCCGCGCGCACGGCAACGGCGCCCGCTACCTCTTCGCCACCACCGACTGGCAGTCCTCCTCGCCCTACATCCTGGCCACCGGCGAGGAGGTCCTGCCGATGGGCGGCTTCACCGGCCGGGCGCCCGCACCGAGCCTGGACCGGGTCCGCACCCTGGTCGCCACCGGCGAGCTGCGCTACGTGCTGGTCGCCGCGCCCTCCCCGCGCACCCCCGAGGGCCCCGAGGCGGTCACCGCCTGGGTCCGGGCGAGCTGCACCCCGGTACCGGCGGACGCCTACGCGGCCCGGCCGGCCACCGCACCCGCCACCACACCCACCGCCTCACCCGCCACCGAGCCCGCCCCGGTGCTCTACCACTGCGCGCCCTGACCTCCACCGGTCGCCCGCCCGCCGCCCTGCCGGGGCCGGGCGGGCGGCTGGCAGACTGGGAAGCATGACTGATCGGAAGAACTTGCTTTCGGGACCGGCCCCGACGCTGCTGGCCGAGGAGGCCGAGCCGTACCGGCGGCTGGCCGAGGAGTCCGCCTCCCCGACCCAGCTCGCCGCCGACTACCCGTGGTTCTCGCTCGCCTGGGCGATGCTGGCCGACGACGCCTTCACCGAGGGCCGGGTCGTCGAGTCGTACGCCTACGCCCGCACCGGCTACCACCGCGGCCTCGACGCCCTGCGCCGCGCCGGCTGGAAGGGCCACGGGCCCGTCCCGTGGGAGCACCGCGCCAACCGCGGCTTCCTGCGCTGCCTGGCCGGCCTGGCCCGCGCCGCCGACGCCATCCACGAGGACGAGGAGGCCACCCGCTGCTGGGACTTCCTGCGCGACAGCAGCCCCGAGGCGTACACCGCCCTGAAGCAGTAGTCGCCCCGACCCGCACCCGCCGACGGCCGCCCCGGACCCTTCCGGAGGCGCCCGTCGTGTCGCTGCCCGGCCCGGACCGTCCAGACCGGCCGAGCCGACGTTCGGTCTGTCCCCGCTCGGGGCAGTGCCGGGGTCGTTGGTCAGGACTCGGTGGGGGGGCAGCAGGCGGGTGATCAGCAGGTCCAGGCGCTCGTCGCCGGAGTCGGCGCGCAGGCGGCCGCCGCGGGTGAGCAGGACCAGGCCGTGCAGGGCGCTCCAGGCCACCTCCGGCCGTGGCGCTGGGCGTCCAAGGCGCCACGCCCGCCATGGTCGTCCTCATCGCCGTGCTCCTGCTGCGCGAGCCCGCGCCCGGCCGTCGACGGCGACCGCGACGGCGACCGCGGCCCGCGCTCCGCGGCCATCTCCGCACCCGTCGGCACGCACTGACGGTGCGTCAGTGCAGTACGGGCAGGAAGGCGCTCAGGTCGCTCCGCTCGCCGCTGGCGGTCAGCTCGGCCCGCTCGACCGCCGCCTCCCAGCCGAGCCGCCCGGTGGCCAGGCGGATCCAGCCGAGCGGATCCGTCTCCACCACGTTCGGCGGGGTGCCCCGGGTGTGCCTCGGACCGGGCACCGCCTGCACCACCGCGAACGGCGGGATCCTCAACTCCACTGCACCACCTGGCTGTTGATCGGCGAACACGTCGGCCAGCAGCCGGCAGACCGAGGCCAGCGCGAACCGGTCGTGGGCGAAGGCGGGCAACTCCAGCGCGTCGGCCAGGTCGTCGGCGTGCACCACCGCCTCCACCAGCCGGGTGACCAGCATGTCGGCGAGCGTCATCGACCCCAGGCGGATCTCGAACCGGCGCTTCTCGTCGAGGACTTCGGGGCCGGCCAGGAGCGCGAGCAGGGCGTCGGCGGCCCGGTCGAAGCCGGCCGCGACCGCCGCCGGCTCACCGGCGAAGTCCGCCGCGCCGCTCGCCCGGGCACCGGCGTCCAGCAACTCCGAGAGCGAGCCGACACCCGACGCCCAGCCGGTCAGGTCCAGCACGCCGCGGCCCTGCGCCGGGTCGTCCAAGTGCTCCGGCACCCAGGCCAGTTGCACCGCCAGATGGGCCACCAGCTCGCGCACCCGCCAACCGCCCAAGCGGGTCGGGCGCTCCAGCAGCAGCCCCGCCGCGGGATCGGCGCAGAGCCGGTGCACCACCGCCCGCACCGCCTCGGTCTGCGCCGCCAGCGCCGTCCGCACCTTGCCCGGGTCGTAACTGCGGGCCCGCCGGGCACCACGGGCCCCAGAAGTCGTCATACCCCCAAGCTAGCCGAGCGGGCCGGGCGGGAGACAGCGCGCCGGGCAGCGGACGAGCGGAGCCGGTGACACGACCAGGGCCCGCCCCCCGAACAGCGGAGAGCGGGCCCTGACGGTGGCGGCTCGGACTCAGCCGAGCAGCGCCTCGATCACACCGGTGTGCGCGTCCGTGAGCTCCGCCAGCGAGAGCGTGAACTGGCCCTGGACCTCGAGGGCGTCGCCGTCCACCACGCCGATCCGGGTGGCCGGCAGGCCCCGCGCACCGCACATGTCGGTGAACCGCAGCTCCTCGCTGCGCGGCACCGCCACGACCGCGCGGCCCGCGGACTCGGAGAACAGGAAGACGAACGGGTCCAGCTCGGCGGGCACGATCACCCGGGCGCCGTGGCCGCCGCGCAGGCAGCTCTCCACCAGCGCCTGGGAGAGGCCGCCGTCGGAGAGGTCGTGCGCCGCGTCGATCATCCCGTCGCGCGAGGCGGCGATCAGGATCTCGGCCAGCAGCCGCTCGCGCTCCAGGTCCACCTTCGGCGGCAGGCCGCCCAGGTGGTCGTGGGCGACCTGCGACCAGGCGGAGCCGCCCAGTTCGTCGGCGGTGTCACCGAGCAGGTAGAGGTGCTGACCCTCCTCGGCGAAGCCGATCGGGGTGCGCCGGCTGACGTCGTCGATGACGCCGAGCACCGCGACCACGGGGGTCGGGTGGATCGCCGTCTCACCGGTCTGGTTGTACAGCGAGACGTTGCCGCCGGTCACCGGGGTGCCCAGGATCTGGCAGGCGTCGGCCAGGCCGCGGGTGGCCTCGGCGAACTGCCACATCACGTCCGGGTCCTCGGGGGAGCCGAAGTTGAGGCAGTCGGAGACCGCGAGCGGCTTGGCGCCGCCGGCCGCCACGTTGCGGTAGGCCTCGGCCAGCGCCAACTGGGCGCCGGTGTACGGGTCCAGCTTGGCGAAGCGGCCGTTGCCGTCGGTCGCCACCGAGACGCCGAGGTTGGTCTCCTCGTCGATCCGGATCATGCCGGAGTCCTCGGGGGTGGCCAGCACGGTGTTGCCGATCACGAACCGGTCGTACTGGTCGGTGATCCACGCCTTGGAGGCCTGGTTCGGGGAGGACGCGACGGCCAGCATCGCGGCCTTCAGCTCCTCACCGGTGACCGGGCGCCGCAGCCGCTCGGCGGTCGGCGCGTCGGCCTGCAGGGCGTCCTGCCAGGACGGGCGGGCGAACGGGCGGTGGTAGACCGGCCCGTCGTGCGCCACGGTGCGCGGCGGCACGTCCACGACCTGCTCGCCGTGCCAGAAGATCTCCAGGCGCTCGCCGTCGGTCACCTCACCGATCACGGTGGCGATGACGTCCCACTTCTCGCAGATCTCCAGGAACCGGGCGACCTTGCCGGGCTCGACGATCGCGCACATCCGCTCCTGCGACTCGCTCATGAGGATCTCCTCGGGCGAGAGCGTGGCGTCGCGCAGCGGAACGGTGTCCAGCTCGACCCGCATGCCGCCGGAGCCGGCGCTGGCCAACTCCGAGGTGGCGCAGGAGAGTCCGGCGCCGCCGAGGTCCTGGATGCCGAGCACCAGCTTCTCGGCGAAGACCTCCAGGGTGCACTCGATGAGGAGCTTCTCCTGGAACGGGTCACCGACCTGCACGGCCGGGCGCTTGGTCGGCTTGCTGTCGTCGAAGGTCTCCGAGGCCAGCACCGAGACGCCGCCGATGCCGTCGCCGCCGGTGCGGGCCCCGTAGAGGATGACCTTGTTGCCGGCGCCGCTGGCCTGCGCGAGGTGGATGTCCTCGTGCTTCATGACACCCACGCACAGCGCGTTGACCAGCGGGTTGCCCTGGTAGCAGGAGTCGAAGACGACCTCGCCGCCGATGTTCGGCAGGCCCAGGCAGTTGCCGTAGCCGCCGATGCCCGCGACGATCCCGGGCAGCACCCGGCGGGTGTCGGGGTGGTCGGCCGCACCGAAGCGCAGCGGGTCCATCACCGCGACCGGGCGGGCGCCCATCGCGAGGATGTCGCGCACGATGCCGCCGATGCCGGTGGCCGCGCCCTGGTAGGGCTCGATGTACGAGGGGTGGTTGTGCGACTCGACCTTGAAGGTGACCGCGTAGCCCTGGCCGACGTCCACCACGCCCGCGTTCTCACCGATGCCGACCAGCATGGCGTCGTTCTGCGGGGCCTTCTCGCCGAACTGCTTGAGGTGCACCTTGGAGCTCTTGTAGGAGCAGTGCTCCGACCACATCACCGAGTACATCGCGAGCTCGGCGCCGGTGGGGCGACGGCCCAGGATCTCCCGGATCCGCGCGTACTCGTCCTGCTTGAGGCCGAGTTCGGCCCAGGGCTGGGCGGTGTCCGGAGTCTGCTCGGCGTTCTTAACGGTGTCGAGGGACATCTCAGGAACTCACCAACTGCTTGAGGACGGACGTGAAGAAGCCCAGACCGTCGGTGCGGCCGGTACCGACCAGCGGCTCGACGGCGTGCTCCGGGTGCGGCATCAGGCCCACGACGTTGCCGGCGGCGTTGGTGATCCCGGCAATGTCATTCAGCGAGCCGTTCGGGTTAGCCGGCCCGACGCCCGAGGCCAGGTAGCGGAATACCACCCGTCCCTCGGACTCCAGCTCGTCGATGGTGCGCGCGTCCGCCGTGTAGCGGCCGTCCATGTTCTTCAACGGGACGGAAATCTCCTGGCCCACCTGGTAATCCGTGGTCCAGGCCGTGGTGGCATTCTCCACCCGCAGCTTCTGGTCCCGGCAGATGAAGTGCAGGTGGTTGTTGCGCAGCATCGCGCCCGGCAGCAGGTGCGACTCGGTGAGCACCTGGAAGCCGTTGCAGATACCGAGGACCGGCATTCCGAGCCTGGCCTGCTCGATCACGGTGGCCATCACGGGGGAGAAGCGCGAGATCGCGCCGGCCCGCAGATAGTCGCCGTAGCTGAATCCACCGGGCAGGACCACCGCGTCGACCTGGTGGAGATCCTTGTCACGGTGCCAGAGCGCGACCGGCTCGGCTCCGGCCAGCCGGATCGCGCGCTGCGCGTCGCGGTCGTCGAGCGAACCGGGGAAGGTGACGACGCCCACGCGGGTGGTCACTGGCCGTCCTCCACCCGAACGGTGAAGTCCTCGATCACGGTGTTGGCGAGGAACGTCTCGGCGGCCTCGCGGATCCGGACGAGAGCGGCCTCGTCGACCGGGCCCTCCAGTTCCAACTCGAAACGCTTGCCCTGACGGACATCGGCGATCCCGGTGAATCCGAGACGGGGCAGTGCGCGCTGCACCGCCTGTCCCTGGGGGTCGAGGATCTCCGGCTTGAGCATGACGTCGACTACGACGCGTGCCACTGGCACTCCCAAAGGTGTGGTGCGTGAAGGCGGGGGACCTTCAGAGTACCGGGGCTCACGGGTCGTTCGACGGCCCGGGGATCGCGACGCGCGTAGACCCGTACCCCTTACGCGCCATGGGTTCCACCCTTCCGCACCGCCCGTTTCCTCCCCCTATAAAGAAGTTCCCAGCTTCGCGACACCCCTCCCTTCGGGACCCGTCCGAATACCGGCAACACCGGACAGATCGACCACGGATACCGCGGAGTATCGGCCCGAAGTAACGGTGCGGAGGCGAAGGGAGGTGAATATCCGGAAAAAGAAAGCAGCGCCCATCGATTTCACCGTGCCGCGGGTGCAGAATAGGGCCACCGGTGGTGGCAGGAGCTGCGCAGTCGGTGGGCGCAGGCCCACCCGCATGCCCGTGGGCGACCGGTGCACAGGGCTCCCGCGGCACACCGCGCCCGGTTGCCGAATTGCCGAGAGGATTGACACCCATGGCTCAGCGTGTAGTGGTCACGCTCTCCGACGACCTGGACGGCGGCGCGGCCGCCGAAACCGTCCACTTCGGCGTCGACGGGAAGTCGTACGAGATCGACCTGTCCCTGGACAACGCGGAAAAGCTGCGGGAGGCGCTCGCCCCGTTCGTCGCGGCCGGCCGCCGCCAGAGCCGCGCCGGGAAGTCCTTCCGCCGCACCGCGCTCGCGCCCGACCCGGCCGCGGTGCGCGCCTGGGCGCAGTCCCGCGGGATGGAGCTGCCGGCTCGCGGCCGCATCCCCAAGCACGTCTACGAAGCGTTCGCCGAGGCCAACTGACCTGCGACGCCCCGCCCTTCCGTCGCCGTCGGACCGGCCGCGACGGAAGGGTGCAGGACCACCGCCGATCATGGGGTAGAGTATTTCTCGTCGCCGCAACCGCAAGTCGGGAGCAGCGACCGGCGCCGATCAGGCACCGTGCGGACGTGGCTCAGTTGGTAGAGCATCACCTTGCCAAGGTGAGGGTCGCGAGTT